>DHIR01000182.1:0-10968 GCA_002403905.1 Mucilaginibacter sp. UBA4741 | reverse complement strand
CCCCTCTAAATCTCCCCCGGAAGGGAAGACTTTTTATTTTTTTATTTAAAGCCCTCCCTTCCGGGGAGGGTTGGGATGGGCTAAAAAGCCACCTCGCGGTGGCTCTTCTATTATATATGATGGAGAAAATTATAGTTAAGACTTAAACCTGTCATGACCATTTTGTGCGTGACTATCGGCAAAATGCTCATTTGAGTTACCACCTCTTTGTTGCTGACCATTTCCGTTTTGACGTGATGGCTGGCTTTGCTGGGGTTGTGCTTGTTGGTATCCCCTTTGTCCACGACCTTGTTGTGGTTGTTGGTTTTGTTGAGGTTGTGTTTGTTGGCTTTGTTGAGGTTGCGCTTGTTGGTAACCACCTTGTCCACGACCTTGTTGTGGTTGTTGGTTTTGCTGAGGTTGCGCTTGTTGGTAACCACCTTGCCCACGGCCTTGTTGACCATAATTACCTTGACCGCGGCTTGGCTGGGATTGGTTATAGTTACCTCTTCCACTGTTATCATCCCTTCTATTTCCATTATCCCGGCCACGGTTATCGGCATGTTCTGCGCCGCGGTAATTATCATTACGTTTTTCAAAACGTGGTTCATCATTTCTACGTTCGTCACGGTTGGCGTAGGTACGGTTATCCACACGGTCGTTATTACGGTTCCAGTCTGCATTACCACGATATTTTTCACGATATACATCGGCATTTAAATACGGGCGATGTGCTCTTACTTCGTAGTGACGGGCGTTTCTCCAGTCGTAGTTACGGTATTCGCCTGGTAAATAAGCTGCTGACACCCATCTTTCACCATCGTTATAGTAGTAGTTTTGGTCGGCAACACTATAGTAAGCGTCTACTTCGGGCAGATAATAATAGTCATCTGCATTACTGTAATTAACCGCTACATTAGGAGTAATTAATGATGCCTGAACAACCGGGCGACCGCCACCTAAGTGTAATCCTATTTGTAATATTTGTGCATTTGCGGTGCTATAAAATAAACCACTTAATGCTATTGCTGATATTAAAGTTATCTTTTTCATATTCTTTGTTTTTATGTATCTATGACGATAAAAACAAGCCAGGGTTTAATCACGCATTTATGATAAACTGAATATCGTTTACAAAACAGAATTAAATTCTTATTTTTTATTTAATTTAAGAATTAAATTTTACACTAGTCAGGTTTCGAAGCTATTGTAAAAGCTTTGCTAATATTAAATTTGGTTTAATGCTTTAAATATTATTCTGTTAATTTTGGTTGATAAACTAACATTTATGAAAAACAGAAAAATATTTTCTTTGCTGCTGTTACCTGCGATTGCAGTTAGCGGATTATTGTTATTAAACGCGCTAAAAAGCGATCCCCCTAAAAAAAATAAAGCGGCCGAAGCTGGCTTAACTTTACCCGAAGGTTTTAACGCGACCGTAATTGCAGATAACCTGGGCAGCGCCCGCCATTTGGTTGTCACCCCTCAACATGATATTTATATACACATGGCCAGTACGCGTAAAAGTAAAGGCATTATTGTGCTGCATGAGGATGGAAATGTAGCAACCGTAAAAACAAGCTTTGGCGATTATGGCGGTACGGGTATAGCTATTAAAGACGGTTATTTATATGCATCATCAAAAAATTCGGTTTTCCGTTACAAGCTTGACGCGCAAAACCAGGTGATTGATGCTGATAAACCCGAAACAATTGTTAGGGGCTTACTAGAAATAGATCATCATCAGCCTAAAGCCCTTACTTTAGATAATGATGGTAATTTATATGTTAACATTGGCGCGCCTAGCAACATTTGCGAAGAGTACGATAAAAACAGAACAGGTTGCCGGATTTTAGACTCGGCTGGTGGTATATGGCAGTTCAAAGCTAATAAGCTTAACCAAAGCTATCCGGAAAGTGTGCATTACGCCACGGGCTTACGTAACGTGGTTGGTATATTTTGGAACCAACAGCTTAACCAGTTATTTGTAACGCAACATGGCCGCGATGCGCTGCATGATCTATACCCCAAATTATACACCGCAAAACAATCTGCGGAATTACCGTCTGAATGTTTATTTGCCCTAAAAAAAGGAGACAATGCCGGTTGGCCGTACATCTATTACGATTGGCAAAAACAAAAAAATATCCTAGGACCTGAGTATGGTGGTGATGGCGAAAAAGAAGCCGACCCCAAATACATTAAACCGGTAGTAGGCTTCCCGGGGCATTATGCACCCGACTGTTTAGTTTTTTATACTGGCAACCAATTTCCGGCCAGGTATAAGAATGGTGCTTTCATTGCGTTCCATGGCTCATGGAACCGCTACCCCGAACCACAGGCAGGTTATTTAGTAGCTTTTCAACCATTTAAAAATGGCAAGCCAGACGGTAAATGGGAGATATTTGCTGATGGATTTGCAGGAACAGCAGAGCAAAAAGCTTCCGGCCGTGCCGTACATCGCCCATGCGGATTAGCGCAAGGCCCCGATGGTTCATTATATGTAACTGATGATAATAAAGGAACTATTTATAAGATCACTTATAAGGGGTAATTAGATACCCTCCTCTTGTCATTTCGAACGAGGTACGAGGAGAAATCTTATACGGCATGCTCATTAGCAAATTGTATAAGATTTCTTACTCCGTTCGATGACATTTATAATCAGAAATGACATTTATTATTTTTAGGCAGCAATACTTGCCTTTATTACCTCTATCACGAAATTATTTTTGAGTTCTTTTTCGGCTATCACAACACTAAAGTCGTCATATCTAACGCCGTTATCAATCGGGTACACGGTGTAGCCCCTTTTGTTAGCATCGTATTGGCCCAGTTCAAACATTTCGTCTTGTGTTTTGGCTTTGATCTTTGCACCGCTTACCAGCTGGTACGCATCAAATATGTTTTGGAAATTGTTGTTCATCATAGTGACAGGATGACTGCAATAAGTTTGCCAAAAAATCCGAAAGTAAAAAAGGGCTGTCAACCTGGGGCCCTTCTCTCGCACGCTGCCTACCCAAACCACTCAAACAAATCATTCTGTTTTAATGATTGCTTATATTGCTTATCCACATCTTTAATAATCATCCCCTCACCCATTTGGATAATACGCGTTCCGTAATTATAGGCATCTTTTAAATTATGGGTGACTAATATTGTGGTCAGTTTAAATTCCTGGCTTAGTTTATCGGCGGTACGCATTACTATTTCTGCTGATCGTGGGTCAAGAGCTGCTGTAGGTTCGTCAAGCAGCAGTATCTTACATTCGTCCATCACACTCATCAGCAAGGTTAACGCCTGCCGCTGTCCGCCTGATAGCGTGCCCATGGGTTGTTCAATCTTATTTTCAAGCCCCATGCCCAAGGTAGCAATCTTTTCCTTTACGTGCCTCTTAAAAGCATCATTAACACCTATAGATAAACCTTTAGTTTTGGTGCGGATAGCCGCCAGCCTGAAATTATCCAATATACTTAGCTCGGATGCTGTGCCGCTTATGGGGTTTTGAAAAACACGGGCTATCCATTTGCTACGCTCATAATCGGCCAGTTTGGTTACATCAGCACCATCAATAGTTATTGTGCCGGACGATGGCAAGATGCTACCGGAGATTAAGTTTAGTAAGGTGCTCTTCCCCGATCCATTCGATCCAACAATAACAACAAACTTCTCGGTATTTATAGTAAGGTCTATGCCAATAACCGCGTTTACCTGGTTGGCTCTGCCCTTGTTAAAAACTTTGTGAATATTTGTTATTGTGATCATATTTACTACAAAATAAAAAATTGTCATTTCGACCAACGAGAGAAATCTATACAATTGCTTGTCTGCGCGTGTATAGATTTCTCACTCGTTCCTCGTATCGAAATGACAATCGGAATAAGAGCTTATTACTTATATACTGATCTTATCCTTAATGTATTTAGCGCTCTCTGCTATACTTACATAAGGGTCAATATCAATATAGTTTTCCTGCTCCACAATAAAGTGTTTTACGCCCCCCTCTTTTGCTTTGCTAAGTATTTTAACAAAGTCAATTGAGCCTTTACCAATTTCGGTATTTAAACCGGGTTTGGTTTTATCCATATCTTTAATGTGCACAAATTCATAACGTCCGGGATGTTTGGCAATCAGCTCTAACGGATCTTTACCCGAACGTACTACCCAATAAATATCCATTTCCATGGCTACTAATTTAGGATCGGTGTTATCTATAACAGTATCATAAAAAGTGGTATCACCAATTGGCCGCCACTCGAAGTTGTGGTTATGATAACCTAATTTCAGGCCTGATTTTTTGCAGATCTCTGCCGCTTTGTTCATTTTATCAGCAACAGCTTTACACTCATCAACCGTTTTAATAAACTCGCCGTTTATAGACGGAACAATAATATGCGATTGACCGGTAGTGTTAGCTGCCTCTATATATGCTTCTAAATTGTCTGTTTTACCCGAACCGAAAAATTGGTTCATATCATAGTGGCCACTTGGTGTGGTTAAGCCGTTTGCTTTAAGCAGGCTGTTAAATGCTTTGGGATCTAAGCCCCAGAAACCGGCTTTCTTGCTGTAGCCAAATGGCTCTACTTCTTTGTATCCGGCTGCCGCTACTTTGGCTATAACCCCGCTTACATCTTTAGGTAATTGGTCGCGCAGGCTGTATAGCTGCAAGCCCACATTTTTAACAGGTTTTGCCGATAATAAATGTGGCACTAATAGTGCCCCTGCCGAAAGCAGGCCTGCCTGCGTTAAGAACGTTCTTCTGGTTGTCATTGATTTTGGTATTTGTAATTAGTTGGCTAAAATTAATAATATCTGCGGATGATTAATTACTTATCTGAAATTATTCTACAGCATAGACATAAAAAAAGCGATGAGTTTAAACCCATCGCTTTTTTATTAAATATTAAAGGTTATACACCTGTTTGTGGCGTATCTGCAACCACTGTTGTTTTGCCTGATTCTTTAAAGAATACCAGGAACAGCACCATTACCGCTGCGGCAATACCGGCCGGTATCAACCAGATCATGTGCCAGTTATGCCCTGCAGTTGGCGAGTTGTAAGCATCTGATATTAATCCAGCAATGTAAAACCCTATCAGCATACCTATACCATAGGTAGCCAGCGTGATCATACCCTGCGCGGCACTTTTATATCGCGGACCAGCTTTCGAGTCGGTATAGATCTGTCCTGATATAAAGAAGAAATCGTAGCAAACACCATGAAGCGCTATACCCAATATCAGCAGGAAGCTTAAATTACCGGCATTGCCATAGGCAAACATGGCGTAACGCGCGGCCCATGCCAGCATGCCCACTAAAATTGTCCATTTAAAGCCAAACTTTTTGAAGAAGATAGGCAAGGCCAATAAAAAGGCTACTTCTGATATCTGACCGATGGTCATCTTACCGGTTGGATTATCGATCTTAATATCTGTTAAAAAACTGCTGGCGTTTTGATAATAGAACGACAACGGGATACATATTAAAATAGACGCCAGGAAAAACACCAGGTAGTTTCTGTCTTTTAACAATTTAAGTGCATCTAAACCTAAGAGTTGCGATACGCTGACTTTTTCGCCGGATGTTTTTGGAGGTGTTGCCGGCAACGTAAAGCTAAATAAGCCCAATATTAATGATGTTATACTACCCATTAAGAACGTATTCTTTAAGAGGCCCTTTGCAACACTATCTGTTGAATCCCAATGGAACAAATAACTGATTGCCAAACCTGCGGCTATCCAGCCAATGGTGCCCCAAACACGAATGTTAGAGAACTCTTTTTCCGGGTCCGTCATCTGGGTGAAAGAAATTGAATTTGACAGCCCTATGGTTGGCATATAAAGTATCATATAAGCCAATACGTATGGATAGAATACAGATATGTCAGGAGCTGTATACATCTGGTACATTAAAACTGCGCCTACAAGGTGCAGTACGCCTAATATTCTTTCGGCATTAAAATATCTGTCGGCAATTAGTCCTATGATAAAAGGTGCTATCATAGCCCCCCATGATTGTGTTGAAAAAACCGAACCGGTTTGCGCACCGGTAGCATGAAGGGTATTTCCCAAAAACGGGCCCAGCGTAACAAACCATGCTCCCCAGATAAAAAACTCAAGGAACATCATTACAGATAGTTTAATTTTGATAGTTGTATTCATTATTTAGTTTATAGATGGTTTTATGAAAGCTAAATTTAGTAATATCCCTGAATGAATAACTGCTTGTAACAAATATTTAACTACAAAAAAATAGCGATGAGGTTTAAGCCCATCGCTATTAGCATATTGTTTGTAAATGTTATAATTATACCTGAACAGCTGCAGCTGATTTTTTGCTTTTGCCTTTCATGTAAAGTACAAGGCCAGCAAACGCTACTATCAGCACCAAAGGAATAACCAAAGTCGCGTTTAACACACGCGCACCGGCAAAGCTGTTATCGCCATGAGCTTCGGTAACTATCCTGTCGTAAAATCCACCCATAAAGATGGTGTATATTGATACCGCGAACATACCAGCGCCGCCCATCAGGTTTAAACCTAGCGCACCGGTAGCGGGCATGTTGGTATTAACAAAGCCCAGCATGGTTGGCCAAAAGAAACATACACCCATACCAAATACAATAGCTCCGCCAAATACTGCACCGCCTGTTAAATGGCTCAACATATACAAACCAAGCGAAGCCAAAATTGCTGAGATAAGCAGCACTGTTTGCGGTGTAACCAGTTTAAGTATCGGTTTGGCAAAGCCACGGCCCAGTACCATGATACCCGTCTCTAAGGTTAGCAACAATAACGCGTTTGAAGATACATTTTTTAACAATACGTCTATCCATTGGCCGGTAAATAGCTCGGTGATAGCAGTACCAAACATGCAAATAAACATGAAGATAAACAGCGGGTTTAACAATGCTTTATACATACCTGCGGTTGATACACCAGAAGCTACACGCTCTGTAACCGGGAAATCCAATTTAGAAAACAAGTAACCGTAAATTACAGTCGGGATAAGCATCATGCCTACCTGGATCTGCCAGCCAAGTCCAATTTTATTAAATAAGGTTACAATTAAAGTACCGATAACAATACCGCCCGGGAACCACAAGTGAAAGTGATTTAGCTTGGTTGTTTTCTCCTCGGTATATAATCCGGCAACTAATGGGTTACAAGCAGCTTCTACAGTACCGTTTGCAAGGCCTACTAATAATGTCGAAATATATAAGGTCCAGAAACCGCCGGCAAAAACTGTTAACAGGATGCCGGCAAGGTGGAAAATAAATGCCATTACCAGCAGGCGTTTCATGCCAATAATATCAACGATAAAGCCACCGACAACTACGGCTATAGGGAAACCGTAAAACGCGGTAGCGGTAATTTCAGCCAGCTGCGTTTTGTCTAAATGGAACTGAACTCCCAGGTCGCCCATGATACCCGCGCGGATACCAAACGACAATGAGGTAACTAACAGAGACAAGCAACTTGCCCTAAATAGCTGTGTACGATTAATTTGCATTATGTTATTGTTTAAGTTTATAATTGGTTTATAAATGTATTAATTTTAATCAATTCCAAGTAGTTTACGATTAAAACCCTCGTCAGACCCTGCTGCCGCGAAATCATCAAACGCCTTCTCGGTTACGCGGATGATATGATCCTTAATAAACACGGCACCTTCTTTTGCACCATCTTCCGGATGTTTCAAGGCACACTCCCACTCCATCACGGCCCATCCGCTGAAGTCATATTGTGCCATTTTGCTGAAGATAGATTTAAAATCAACCTGCCCGTCGCCTAAGCTGCGGAAACGGCCCGCACGATCAACCCAGTTTTGATAACCGCCATAAACTCCTTGTCTTCCCGTTGGATTAAACTCGGCATCCTTAACGTGGAACATTTTTATACGCTCGTGGTAGATATCGATATACTCCAGGTAATCTAAACACTGTAATACAAAGTGCGATGGATCATACAATAAATTGGCACGTTTATGATTGTTTACCTTCTCTAAAAACATTTCAAAACTGATACCATCATGCAAATCCTCGCCGGGATGTACTTCATAACAAATATCAACGCCGTTATCTTCAAATACATCCAGTATTGGCAACCAGCGTTTGGCTAGTTCTTTAAAACCGGTTTCAACCACACCAGCCGGGCGTTGCGGCCACGGGTAAACCATTGGCCATAATAAAGCGCCGCTAAAAGTAGCGTGTGCATTAAGCCCTAAGTTTTGCGATGCTTTTGCAGCGTATTTTAATTGCTGTACCGCCCATTCTTGGCGCGCCTTTGGGTTTTTATGAACTTGTGGCGGCGCGAAAGCATCAAAAAGATCATCGTATGCCGGGTTAACGGCTACCAGTTGGCCCTGTAAGTGGGTTGATAGCTCGGTAATTTCTAAACCGTGGCTGTTAACCAAGCCTTTAATTTCATCAGCATAAGTTTTGCTTTCGGCAGCTTTTTGCAGGTCGAAATAACTGGTTGCCCAGCTTGGTATTTGTATACCTTTAAAGCCTAAACTTTTTGACCATTTACAGATCTCGTCAAGCGTATCAAATGGCGGTGTATCACCTAAAAATTGCGCTAAAAAAATACCGGGGCCTTTAATTGTTTTCATAACTGTTTATACGTTGAATTTAGTCCACTTTAAATCTGATTTACCCGAGGCTATTACATTTTCAATAAATGCCATACCTCTTACACCCTCATCAATACCCGGATAGTCCTGTGCCTCTGGTGTAGCTTGTGTACCCTCAATCTCTGCATTAACGCATAATGCAAAATTATGATACAGGTTAGCAAACGCTTCTAAATAACCTTCGGGGTGTCCACCCTGTGTGCGGGTGTTGTGCGCAGCGAACGAGCTTACATAACCACCACCCGTACGGTATATTTCCCATGGCTTACCGCTCATTTTAACTATTAAGGTATTGGCATCCCATTGTTGCCATTCTAAACTTCCGGTTTCGCCATACACCCGGATCTTCACATTATTTTCTTCGCCTGCGGCGATTTGGGTGGCGGTTAATACCGCGCTTGCACCGTTGTTTAATTTTATTAAAACAGCGCCGTCATCATCCAGCTTACGGCCCTCAACAACAATATTAATATCGGCACATAGCTGCGTAACCTGTAGGCCGGTAACATATTCCATTAAGTTGAAAGCGTGAGTACCAATATCACCCATCGCGCCCGCTATTCCGCTTTTACCCGGATCAGTACGCCAGGCAGCTTGTTTGTTATCATCACCCTCCAGGAAAGTGCTTAACCAACCTTGCGGATACTCCACATATATTTTACGCACCTTACCAATTTTGCCTGTCTTTACCAATTGCTTTGCTTCTTTTACCATTGGGTAGCCGGTGTAGGTATGAGTTAGGCAAAATAATTTTCCGCTTGATTTTACCACCTTTTCCAACTCCTTCGCTTCGGCTAACGAGAAAGTCATCGGTTTATCCAGCACTACATGGAAACCATTCTCGAGTGCCATTTTGGTTGGACCAAAGTGCACATGGTTTGGAGTAACAATGCTTATAACTTGTACGCGCTCATCAGCAGGCAATTGTTTTTCTTTCTCAATCAGTTCTTCGTATGACGCGTATGACCGCTCGGCTGATAAGCCCAGCTCTATGCCGCTTGCCTTTGATTTTTCGGCATTGCTGCTAAAGGCTCCGCATACTAATTCATAATCACCATCAATACGGGCGGCTATACGGTGTACGGCGCCAATAAAAGCACCTTGCCCGCCTCCTATCATTCCTAATCTTAGTTTCATAGTTATTCTGTCGGCATGTTAAATTATCGCCATCAATTAAATTGACGCGTTTAACATTTTGGTTATTAGTTTATACTGTACTATTTGGTTGTTTTTGGCAATTTAACAGATGTAAAGCACCTGTCAAACCCCTTTTTATATAGGTTTACCAAACATAATAACTTTATTAATAAAAAACCTAATGCCATAAATTTATTACCAAGTTTTAGGTTGTTTTAAAAGATCTGCTAAACAAAACAGGCCCGGTACACTGTATCGGGCCTGCTTATCTGAAATTGAAAAGGATAATTAGTTTATAGGTACTTTTCTAATTTGGTAATTAGTATTAAACCGGTTCTGCTATTAAAACTTCGTCCTGCATTTCAAAGGCTTCTATACCTTCTATTACAATAGCTTTACTTGTAGCTTTAGTAGCTTTATGTATACCGTAATGGTCGCTGTAAAATTGTGCTTTCGAGTCGCGATACGAACTTACCGCCCCTATCATGCTCATAAATTTGATATAATACCATGCTGTATCAACTTGCCATGGTTTAAAACCAGAACGTGCGCTGTTAGGGTATGCATGGTGGTTATTATGCCACTCGCCGGCTACAATACCCGGCCATACCTGGTTTATTGACATATCTTCGCGGTTATAATCTACACCATCGCGGCGCATATCTTTTCCTTTACCGTGGCCCTCGTAGTTAAATGTACGTACGCCAACTGCCCAAAAACCAGCCGCGCCAAACATTGCACTGGCAAGGCCCATGCCACCTATTAAATAGAAAGCGGTAAACCATAGTCCCCAACTTAAAATAACACTTAAAATAGTTTTAAGCGGATTAGCCAATGTGCCCCATTTTTGATATTGCGCATAGGTATTAACCTGTACGCCGGTATGTTTCATTAACTTAACGCAACAGTTATAATCTTTCTCGCTCATGTTACGGTTTATAGGCTGATGGGTTACATCGGCCAGGAAACAGTATAAGAAACCACCTTGCGCGTTATAAGGATCGCCGGGCTGGTCGGATAAGGCGTGATGCACATGGTGCGATACCGCGTATATCTCTTCCGGAATAATTTTAAGAGTAAGATTTTGGGTAAAAAAGCGCCAAAAACTGTTTCTAAACTGGTAGGCGGCATGGGTACAATACCTATGATGCCATATAGTACCGTGCGTACCCATAACAATCATGCTATACACAAAAGCTACAATCAATAATTTGATAC
>DHIR01000172.1:10193-13124 GCA_002403905.1 Mucilaginibacter sp. UBA4741 | reverse complement strand
GTTATTAAACGCCTTATTCTATAAGTTTTTTATAAAAACCAATAACCAAAACAGGAATAGTTACGTATACACCATTGTATTAACAGATTAATGATATGGAATTTTTAGACAAAAACCTTACCCCGAAAAACCTGCAGGATTAATGATACTAAATTGGGTAGTTGCAATTATATTGACAGTTGATTTGCTTTGGTGCATATTTTAAAATAATTACCTCTAATAAAAAGCCACTGATCTTATTGATTAGTGGCTTTTTTATGAATTTGCATTTTAAATAATTAAATATTTTTTTAGTTACTTTACCACACATTAGGTATTTACAATGAAACTATTTTCAAAATTATTTTGTGCGGCCGCTCTTATTGGCGTGGGTGCAGTTTGTTTTTCTTTCCGTAACAATACAGCCATACAGCCACATCATTATGATCATATTATATTGGTGATGGAAGAAAATCATGGCTATGACGAAGTAGTAGGATCGCCTAATGCACCTTATATAAGTGAGCTGGCTCAGCAAGGTGCTTTGTTTACCAATTCGCACGGGGTAACGCACCCAAGCCAACCTAATTATTTGGCTATATATTCTGGTAATGTACAAGGTGTAATAGGCGATGAGTCTTTAGAAGCCAGAACGCCGTATACCACATCAAATTTAGGCGCCTCATTAATAAAGCACGGATTAACTTTTAAAGGTTATGCGCAAACCATGCCATCGGTAGGTTATTTGCCGAGCTACTTCAAAAAAAGCGAATTAACAAATGCCTCATTATATGCCCGTAAACATGTTCCTTGGGTTAACTGGCTGGGCGATAAAGAAAATAACATATCACCATCATTAAGCCTGCCTATGGAGCAATTCCCGAAGGATTTTACTAAGCTGCCAACCGTTACTTTTGTTATCCCGGATATGGATTATGATATGCACAATATTGGTGAGCCCGGTGATGCTGCGTCTATACAAAGAGGAGATAAATGGTTGAAAGATAATATAGGCGCTTATGCAGAGTGGGCCAAAAAAAATAATAGCCTGTTAATAGTGACTTTTGATGAGGATGATTTTAAACCGGTAAATCACATCCCTACAATTTTTGCCGGCGCGGGTATTAATCCGGGTAAGTATAACGAGAAGATAAATCATTATAATATACTACATACCATAATGTCTATTTATAACCTGCCAATATCTGATACTACTAAAGCGACCGTTATTACTGATGTTTGGAAGAAATAGCAGCATCTCCTAATTGAGGCTCTAAATCTTAACCTCTTTCCACCTTCCTTTTTTAAAGTAGTACCAGGCTGCTAATGCCAACAACGTTTCGGCAATTGGTATAGATATAAAGGCCCCGGTTGCTTTCATATCCAAATGTTTGGATAGGTACCAGGCCAAAGGTATTTGTATCACCCAAAAGCATATAAAATTTATCCAGGTTGGGGTTTTAGTATCGCCTGCGCCATTCAAAGCCTGGGTCATCACCATGCCGATTCCGTAAAAAATATAGGCCGATCCAAATATTTGTAAAGCCTGTACACCATATTTTATAACGGCTGCATCCTGCGTAAATATGCGGATGATAGGGTTGGAAAAGAATATAAATAAAACCATTACCAGCCCCATAAATATGGCGTTGTATTTTGCGGTTATTAGTACGCTTTGTTCGGCCCGTTCAACTTCTTTGGCTCCCAGGTTTTGGCCAACCAGCGTAGCGGCAGCATTGCTTAATCCCCATGCCGGTAAAATAAAGAAAACCACGTTGCGTATAGCCACCTGGTAACCGGCTGACGCTGCTGTTCCGCCGGTTTCGGCTACTAAGCGTGCTACCACTATCCAACTGCCGCTGGCAATAATAAACTGTAGAGTAGCGGGCCAGGAAATATTGACGATGGTTTTAATGATAGGTGCATCAAAATTAAAATGCAGGGCGGTAAACTTTACTATACCGTTGCCCTTTATAAGGTGATAACATTGGTAAAGCACGCCAGAAGTTCGCCCGGTAACGGTTGCTATTGCCGCACCCTTTAATCCGAAGAAATGTATCAGTATAGGGCATAGGACGATATTAACGAAGCTGGCTATCCACAAACTTTTCATAGCCATGGCCGCATTGCCGGCACCCCTGAAGATACCATTGATAAGGAAGATGAGTATAATAACAAGGCTGCCACCAAACATAATGCGGGTAAATATGGCACCATCTGCAACCACTGCCGGGCTGGCACCCATTAAGCCTAAAATATCGCCGGCATATATCATCCCTACAACAGTTAATATTGCCGAAATTATAAACGCGATGATGATAGATTGCGCCCCAGCGTGTGCTGCGCCACCTGAATTTTTCTCGCCAATACGGCGGCCAACAATGGCCGCCGCCCCGGTGCTTAAACCTATAGCAATAGAATAAACTATTGTAATAACAGACTCGGTTAACCCAACACTGGCGATAGCGTTTTCGCCCAACTTACTTACAAAGAATATATCAACCAGGGCAAATACGCTCTCCAGGCTAAGTTCCAGTATCATGGGTATAGCCAACAGGAATACCGCTTTGCGGATACTGCCGATGGTATAATCTTGTTCTTCGCTGTTAAGTGACAGACGAATTGCCGAAATAATATTTTTAATGGTCATGATTGTGATAAATGTATTGGTAAAGCCTCTTTGTCGGCTATTATATCAAGACCTTACAAGAATAACCATTCAGCTTTAATATTTCTATTATCTTTTCGGGGATGACTGTTTTTGCTTCCACTCTTAAAATATTGTCGCAGTCTTCCAGATCAAAGTTAACCCTGCTATCAGGGAAATGATCAAGCACCTGCCGAATTAGCGTTTCGGCAAGCTCAGCTTCATTAACGTTTGTTTTAAAAACTTCAACTATCATAATGTATAAATTAAACGGCGAGTTAAAAGATTTGTCAACTTTTAAAAAG
>DHIR01000172.1:1168-10011 GCA_002403905.1 Mucilaginibacter sp. UBA4741 | reverse complement strand
TTTTAAAAAGTTGACAAATCTGCTGCAACAAAATTTGTCGCTGAGTTAGTTTATTTCTGGCTATCGTCATAATTTACCATCCATTGTACCCCGAATTTATCAACCAGCATACCAAACCAGGCGCCCCAAAACATTTTCTCTAAAGGCATCATTACATTGCCGCCAACAGCAAGGCCGTTAAATAAGGCATTTGCTTCATCCATGCTTTCAGGATCAATAGCTATAGAAATGTTATCGCCAAATTTTAAGGTTTGTCCCATTGATCCCAGCGCATCTGTAGCCATTAGTAAATTATTGCCAATCGGCAGGGCCACATGCATTATTTTCTCTTTATCTTCTGCAGACATGCTATCGCCATGCGGGGTGTCTTTAAAACGTTGTAGCGCTACAAATTCGCCCCCAAATACAGATTTGTAAAAAATAAAAGCTTCTTCGGTATTACCCAAAAAGTTTAAATACGGATTGATCTTTGCCATAATTATGTTTTTTTAGTTGTTTTGATAAAGCTAAGGTAGGCTCAATATTTAAAATCTATAGTGTGTATAAATGTCAACCTTAGGGGGTATTCGAGACATTTTTTTATATTTATCCGTTACTAAATAAAATTAAGATGATACAATTAGGCATTTTATTGACTAACAGATACCGGTTATTAAGCGTTGCAGCTATACTGGATGTTTTTGAAAGTGTTAACCAATTTTATATTATTGATAACAAGGACCCCGTATTTAATATTACGCTTTTTAGTGCCGATGAGTTGAATAAAGACAAAGCTATTGAGTTTAATGGTCACCAGGTTCAATCTATCCACACCTCGGCAACGCAAAACCTGATATTCATCCCTGCATTTGGTACAGCTGATGTCGGGTTGGCCATACAAGAGAATCATAAATACATACCCTGGCTACAGCAGCAATTTAAAGCAGGGGCAGAGCTGGCTTGTGTTTGTACCGGTGCTTTTTTGTTAGGAGCTACAGGCTTATTAAACGGCCGGCCGGCTACCACGCATGTAGACGCTTGTAAACAGTTCGCAACCGCTTTCCCCACCGTAAAGCTACAGGCCGATAAAGTTGTTACAGGCGATGGCGGCCTTTATACCAGCGGTGGCTCAACCTCTAGCTTTCATTTAATGCTGCATTTACTGCAAAAGTATTGCGGTAAGGATATTGCGGCGCGTACCGCCAAACTGTTCTCTATTGATATGGATAGGGAACACCAAACCTACTTTAGCACGTTTTCGCCATTACAGGTACATAATGATAACCTGGTAACTATGGCCCAGCAACGTATTGAGGCCGATTACCAAAGTACCGGTACTATTGAAGAATTAATAAAAGAGATCCCCGGCAGCAGGCGTAATATTGCCCGCCGATTTAAACAGGTAACCGGTATTACGCCGATCGAATATCTGCAAAAAACGCGCATCGAAGCCGCCAAAAAACTGTTGGTAGAAACCAACCAGCAAATGACGGAGGTGATGCTCAACTCCGGCTATAGCGACCCTAAAGCGTTCCGCAAAATATTTAGAAAAACGGTAGGGATGACACCAACCGGGTATCGGGAGAAATTTTATATGGGATGATCATTCTCCCCATGCCGTGATCATCAAACTGCGTTCGCCGCCATAATTACGGTGTTCGCATAAATATATGCCTTGCCATATCCCCAATGCAAACCTGCCGTTATGTATTGGTATAGTTACCGAGCTGCCCAGTAATGCCGCTTTTAAATGCGCGGGCATATCATCAGGGCCTTCATCATCATGCAGGTAGTCGGGGTCGTTCTCTGGCACGGCTTTGCTAAAATACATCTCAAAATCTTTCCTTACTGTTGGGTCGGCATTTTCATTGATGGTTAATGAGGCCGATGTATGCTGAATAAATACCTGGCAAATACCGGTTTTAAATTCGCGTATCTGGGGCAGGGCCTCTAAAACTTCGGCAGTTATTAAATGGAAACCTCGCCTGCGTTGGCTGAGTTGTACTTGTTGCTGATATATTTTCATGATAGTATGCTACAAATTAATGCAATAACTATGCAAATATTAATATTGGATGTTGTAATTTAGTGAAAACCTTTATCATGAACATTTTAACTTTTTTTGAATTTGGAGTGTCAGAAACAATGCTGATATGCTTTGCGCTGATTTTCCCGCTGTTAACCATTTTTTGCCTGGTAGATATTATCAGGGCTGATTTTAAAGACTCTACCACTAAATTAATATGGGTGCTTGTAGTTTTATTTGCTCCGTTTCTAGGGCCTATTTTATATTTGATTATTGGGCGAAAGACTAAAGTAATAACTCCCTGATATTTGGATTATCATTAAGTTGTAACTATCAATGCTATACTGGGTCTAAATGATATAAGTATTATAATATGCGTTATTTTCTTTGTTTATTACCACCGCTGGTGGTATTTAGCACAGGTAGGATAGGGGCCTTTATCCTTAACCTTTTTTTAACGCTGTTTTTTTGGATACCGGGTGTAATACATGCGGTATTGGTAACAAACGATTACTATGCCGCTAAACGGCATCGCCAACTAGTACGGGTAATGAAACGCAGCAGGTAATTATTGCCTGGTATAATAATCAGCCTCTACTATTTTATAATTAGTGTTCACTTCCAATCCCCAACCCGAATTTAATGTACCGACATAGGTGTTTTGCAGGCCCATATCACTTATTGTTAAAGTAAGTATAGGTTTGATTGTGTTGCCACCTATGTTTTGTTTTAGGTTTAAATTTGTACCAAATATCGTGTAGTGCAAATAAGAAGTGGTATCAATTGTTGCAACCTTAGCGCCAAATTTTATAGTAGGCAGCGAAGTAACATAGGCATTGCCATCTTCTGAATAAATTTCATACCACGAGCGGCCCGCAAATATGCCGGTAAAATTTACGGTCGAGTCTTTTAAAAGATGGTTGGTGGCAAGGTCATAAACTTTTATGTTTTGCTGATTAGATTTCCAGTTGCCAATAATAAATTTGGCATATTGTGATTTGGCATTGGCTAATTCGTCTTTCTTACAAGAAAATATAGCGCATGCTAAAATGGGGACAAGTAATAAATGTGAATTTTTCATAGGTTTACTTAGGCTGATACAAAACTACCTTATATTATTAAATAGTGATGTGTTTGTAACGAGAATAATAGTTTACTATTAGGGCGGTTATATTTATACGTAACGCATTAAGCAATGGTTGTGTTTTAATTAACTTTACAGCCGTTATATATTTTCTATGAATGATGTTTTAGGCCAAGCCATATTTGATAATTACCATAATTTGCCCATCGGTAAACTTTGGATAAATAATAAGTATGGCCCTAAGGAAGAAATGCCTATAAACACCTATTTTAGGGCCGAAGAAGATATGCCCGATATAGAGTTTATGGCCCTGGAGCAATGCCGTGGAAAAGTACTGGATATTGGCGCAGGGGCTGGGAGTCATACTTTGCTTTTACAAGAGCAGGGTTTAGCGGTAACGGCTTTAGATATTTCGCCGCTATGCATTAAGGTGATGAAAGATCGGGGCGTTACAAATGTTATTGAAGGGAATATCTTTACCTATAATGAAACCCAATATGATACTTTATTATTGTTGATGAATGGCATTGGTTTAGCAGGCACTATCGTCCAATTAAAACAACTACTGCTGCACCTTAAAACCTTATTAAATAAAGACGGACAAATATTATTCGACTCGTCAGACATTGCGTACCTCTACGAAGGTAACCTGCCCAAGCATAGCTATTATGGCGAAATACAATACCAGTACAGCTACAAAAAAGTTAAGACAGAATGGTTTAATTGGCTGTATATTGATGAGCATACCCTACAGCAAACTGCCATCGAGACCGGTTTTAATATGGAAGTACTAATAGAGGATGAGTTCGGGCAATATTTAACGCGCTTAACACAAGTGGGTTAAAACATAATTGTAAAAACCGTTAAACTTTACCGCCATTATTTGTTCTATACCAATAAAAAAATACATTTATGAAAAAGTTATTTATACTCGCCGCGCTTACTATTGCCAGCTATACAACATTTGTTCAAATTGTAGACCTGCGCCGAAAAATTGAAGTCGTAGGGACATCAGAACAAGAAGTTACCCCCGATATTATTCATGTTTCTATCTCGCTACAAGAGTATATCGATGGAAAGAAAAAAGTTACTATTGATCAATTGGAAAACCAACTGGAAGCAGCCGTGCGCGAAGCAGGCATAGCTAAAGAGGATTTTACCATCAATAATATGTGGGCCTATAACAACACCTATCAAAAGAAAAAGAATCCTGATTTTTTGGCCTCAAAACAATACGGCATTAAGTTTCGTGATTTAAATAAGTTTAACCAGATATTAGCCAAAGTGGATTCAAAAGGCATACAAAGTACCAATATTGATAGTTATGATTACTCAAAAATAGATCAGTTAAAAAACGAGCTGAAATTAAAGGCGCTGTTAGCCGCCAAAGTTAAAGCAACTTTTTTATTAAACGGATTGAGCGAGCGACTAGGCCATGTACTTAATATTACCGAAAACGATAACAGTAACTATCCACAACCGCGTCAGGTAATGTTTAAAACAACGGCCATGAGTGCCGATAGGGCAGCACCGGCCGAATCAGACATCGACGTAAAAAAGATAAAGCTAAGTTTCCAGATCAACGCGGTGTTTGAGATAGGGAAGTAGAACTCATTTGATTATTAACACGATTTTTTTTAAAGAACTTGTTAGTCCGGATTTATAATCCTGGACTAAAGTGCTTCGGGATTTGTAATCCCAGTCCAAAATACTTGTCCATGCGGATTGCAAATCCGCCGTTGTTGAAGTCCGGGATTGAAAATCCGGACTAACATGTGTCCACTATTGTTATCAATGAACCGACAATACGGTACATGTTGGTGACAACACCAACATGGCGATCAGAAGCGTAGCTTCGGCCAATCTAGCAACGGATTTTAATCCGTTGATACTGAAAGAAAAAAAAGCATAAGAACCATAGGTTCGGCCCATATAATATGCATCGTACCTACGGCACTCGTTAATTGGAAGGGCTATGACCAACGGATTTCAATCCGTTGGTACAATATTTATCGAGCCAATGGCTCTTAGGAGAAAAATTCTAATTCGTATTCAATATCAACCTCGGTTCATCATAAGCTATCATTTGCTCGCGCTCTTTTTGGGGTATCTGTACCGATTTGTTGGTGGTATAGTCATAGCTGATACAAACTGTTTTGCCGGTAGTGCAAATATCTTCGCCGTTAGGGGTTATTTTAACCAGTACGTGCATTACATCAAAACTGCTGTTGCCAATGCGCACAACACGTACATAGCAGGCAATCTGGTCATGCAAGGTAATGGGTTTTAAATAATTCACTTCAGTGCGGCCAACAATTACGCCGTTCTCGCTAAGGTTCCAGTTTATGGCTTCTTTCCAATAGGCAAATCGGGCTATCTCAAAATACGTTAAATAGATGGCATTGTTAACATGCCCCACTGCGTCTATATCCGAAAAACGGATAGGTATAACAGTTCTAAACTTATAGTCTGATAGTTTTTCAGGCATTATGTGTCATTTTGTCGGTAATAAAAATCGGTTTAAGACAAATTGTCTTGCAATTGGATCAAAAAGGCTATTGGTACAACTGTTGAACAAGTCTCTGCGAAGTTAATAAAAGAAAAAACTTAGGAGGATATAAAAATGACTTTAGTGAAATTTGGCAAAGATCAAAAAAATAACATAGTGAATCCATTTTTTAATGATGCGTATTCATTATTAAACGACTCGTTTTTAAACGAAAAATTAGCAACCCGCACGCCGGCTGTAAACATTGCAAAAACTGACGCTCAGTTTGAAATTGAATTGGCAGTACCGGGATTAAGCAAAGAAGATATAAAGATAAACCTGGATAAAAATGTATTAAGCGTTTCGGCTGATAAGAAAACTGAAACCGTGGATGAGAACAAGAAATTTACCAAACGCGAGTACAGCTTTAATTCATTCTCAAGATCATTTACCTTACCAGAAAGCGCAGATCATTCAAAAATTGAAGCTGATTATACAGCCGGTATTTTGAAGTTGACAGTAGCTAAAAAAGAAGAAGCTAAATTTCAATCAAGAGAAATAGCTGTAAAATAATATTTATCGGCAACCCGAAAGCCTGGAAGTGAAGTGTGATAAGTGCGAAAGTCCGGCTTTTGGCCCCCGATAATCCTAAACGGTTTTAAACCGAAAAGATAGTTTTCATAAGTAGTAAAGTTGGTTTAGTTAAAAGAAGGCTGCCCCTCAAAAAGGGCGGTCTTTTTGTTTCGGATTTCGGATGTTCGATTTCGGATTTATAAAACCAACTAAATTCGAAATCGAACATCCGAAATCCGACATCAATTAGTCGCGCATATTGATGTACTGCAGAGGCTGATCAAAATTCTCTTTGCGGCAAAGGGCAATAACTGCTTGCAGGTCGTCTATCTTCTTGGCTTGTACACGCACCTGGTCATCCATAATGCTGGCTTGTACTTTTAGGCCGCTATCTTTAATTTTCTTAACTATTTTCTTGGCGGTTTCTTGGTCAAGCCCTTGCTTTATCTTTATCTCCTTACGTATCATGTTACCTGATGCTGCAATCTCTTTACCAAAGTCCATCGCTTTAGGGTCAAGTTGTTGTTTAACCATACGGCTTATAATAGCATCTTGTATGGCTTTAATACGCATATCGTTTTCGGTAACTACCGTTATTACGTTAGTTTTTTTATCAAGCTCTATGGTGCTTTTCGAGTCGTTAAAATCATAACGGTTTAAAATTTCTTTTTTAGCGATGTTGATAGCATTGTCCAGTGTTTGGCCATCTATCTTACTTACTATATCAAAAGTTGGCATAAGTAAAGTGTTTATAATTTGAAGTGCAAAATTAGTATTTATAAAGGTATAAAATCAAATACTGCATATTTATGTTAAAACATGTGTATTAGGTTGTTAACTTAATATTAACTTAACAAATAAATAAGCAGATTTGTAGCAATGCTGTAAAGCAGTCATTTTTATATGGATATTAAACGTGTACCTTTAATTAACAGAGAAATAAGCTGGTTGTATTTTAACGAGCGCGTTTTACAGGAAGCTGCCGACCCAACAGTACCTTTAATTGAGCGGATAAAGTTTTTGGCCATATTTTCATCAAACCTTGATGAGTTTTACCGGGTGCGGGTTGCCACATTAAGCCGCCTGGCTAACTTAAATGAAAAATCTAAAGAGATACTAGGTTACAATCCTAAAAAGGTACTTAATCAAATAAAGAACCTGGTGGTAAAACAGGAGCGTAAGTTTAATAATCTGTATGAAAATATTATAGTTAAGCAACTTGCCGAAGAAAAGATCTTCCTGTTAAATGATAAGCAACTAAATGTATCCCGTGGCGCGTTTGTTAAAGATTATTTCCGCGAGAAGTTGTTAGCTACGCTGGTGCCTATTATGCTGGATAATACTACGGTACTGCCCGAACTGCGTGATCGCTCTATATATTTCTTTGTAAAGCTCACTAAAGACAAAAAGAAAACCTTCGCGCTGATAGAAATACCTGATAACCTTTCAAGATTTATTGTACTGCCCGAAACTAACAATTTAAAGTTTATAATCCTTCTCGATGATATCATCAGGTATAGCCTGGAGGATATCTTCTTTATATTCGAGCATGATACTATTGAGGCTTATTCTATCCAGCTTACCCGCGATGCCGAGCTTGACCTGGATAAAGAAGTAAGCGAAAAGTTTATCGACTCATTATCCAAAAGCCTGCAAAAGCGTAAAAAGGGTAAACCTATGCGTTTGTTGTATGATTCGGAAATGCCGCATGATATGCTAAAATACATGGTAGGTAAAATGAACCTGCATGGCGAAAGTTTGATACCGGGTAATCGCTATCACAATTTTAAAAATTTTATTTCTTTTCCAAATGTGGGCAGGCCGGAGCTGGAGTATGTAAAGTATCCAACCTTACCAATTGACGGGCTTACGTTTGATAAAAGTTTGATGGCCATGATAGCTAAACAGGATTACCTTATCAACACACCCTATCAAACCTATGATTACGTTATTCACTTTTTAAGAGAAGCGGCCATTGATCCTAAGGTAAAAGAGATCAGTATAGCCGTATATCGCTTGGCAGAAAACTCGCGCATTATGCACGCATTAATAAATGCGGCTAAAAACGGTAAAAAGGTAAACTGCCTGGTGGAGCTAAGGGCACGTTTTGATGAGCAGAACAATATTGCCTGGAGCCGTCGGTTAGAGGAAGAGGGTGTTAATGTTATTTACGGTATTGATGGCTATAAGGTACACTCTAAAATATGCCTGGTAAGCCGTACCGAGAAAGATAAGCTTGTTTATTACGCGTGTTTGTCTACCGGCAATTATAATGAGAAAACGGCCAGACTATACGCCGACCATACCCTGCTAACCGCTAACAAAAAGTTAACCGGCGATTTGGTAACTGTTTTTAAAGCCATTAACAAAGGGTTATTGCCTAAAGGATTAAAGCATTTAATAGTATCGCCAATTGATTCGCGCCCGGCAATTTATAAGCTAATAGATAACGAGATAAAGAACGCTAAAGCCAAAAAGCCGACTTACATGATCTTAAAAATGAACAGCCTGGCCGATGAACAGTTAATTATAAAACTATACCAGGCAAGCAATGCGGGTGTAAAAATTCAGATGATCATAAGGGGGATGTGCTGTTTGGTGCCGGGAATTAAAGGGTACAGTGAGAACATTGAAGTAGTAAGTATTGTTGATAAATACCTGGAGCATGCACGGGTACATATTTATTGCAATGG
>DHIR01000172.1:456-957 GCA_002403905.1 Mucilaginibacter sp. UBA4741 | reverse complement strand
ACGGGTACATATTTATTGCAATGGAGGCCATGAGTTGATGTATTTAACCTCGGCCGATTTCATGTCGCGCAATATTGATACCAGGGTTGAGGTTGGTTTCTCTATATATGATAAGAAGATAAAAAAAGAGATACGGGATATTATTGATATACAGTTAAGTGATAATACTAAATCGCGCGAGATCAACAGCCAAAACACCAATAAGTACCACAAAACAAAATCAGAGCTACCGGTAAGGGCACAAATAGACATTTACAACTACCTGAAAAATAAAAATAAAACAAATTGAGATACGGAGCAATAGATATAGGGTCAAACGCGGTAAGGTTACTAATTGCCGATATTAAAGAAAATGATGGGATAATTTCCTTCAAAAAAAACACGCTGATTCGTGTGCCTCTGCGTTTGGGTGATGACGCGTTTTTAAACCATCATATCTCAGATAAAAAAGCTACAGATTTGGTTAAAACCATGCACGCTTTCCGTAACCTGATGGATGTT
>DHIR01000172.1:0-231 GCA_002403905.1 Mucilaginibacter sp. UBA4741 | reverse complement strand
TTTCCGTAACCTGATGGATGTTTACAAGGTTGGCGAGTACATGGCCTGCGCCACATCGGCCATGCGCGAAGCAAAGAATGGGAGCGAGGTTGTTAAGCAGATAAAAGACCAAGCCAATATAAATTTAGAAATTGTACATGGACAGCTTGAGGCTAAGATCATCTACGCCAGTCATGCCGAGCAAAATATAGATAAAACTAAAACCTACCTGTATATTGATGTTGGTGGCGG
>DHIR01000092.1 GCA_002403905.1 Mucilaginibacter sp. UBA4741 | reverse complement strand
AAAGGTAGTTTCACTTATTCTATTACCGTTTTTCTTAAATATCCTATCTGATAATGCTCTGCACTCTGATGGAAGTATATGTGTAATCCCGGCACTGATAAGCAGTACTTTCTTTAACTCTTCATATTTAGGTAATGAAATTTTATTCATTATCAATTACACCAATTTGTACAGGTTTTTTAATTAAAGTAAAATGATTTTATCCTTTGAAATAATAACCTTTGACGCCTAACAAACTAAGTAGTTTGCGTTTGAAAATACTGGTTAACAATGCTTTGAAATAACGATTGTCTGATTTTCTATCGCGGATAACGAATGAAGGATGTTTTAAAGGAAACTGTATAGGATGGGCTGCGTTATGTTTAAATTTATCATTAGCAGATAGGGTATGGGTAGCGTCTACACCCAGACCTATATTTTCAATCAGGTTAACATTTGGGATTATGGATAACCCCGAGTTTGAAAACAATGCAAATGACCATTGATAATCCCACCAGTTAGCATTAGGGTTATTGTAACTATTATGGATTTTAGTTAATCTGTATTTTTGTTCAAAAGATGAGCCGAAGTAACCTTTAAAATAATCCTTTTTAATTAGTTCTGGATATTTTTTTACGCCAAAATCATAAAGGTTCCAGGCACGGCGCCAAGTGGCCCATCCCCATTCGTGTGGGTATGATGAAAAATAATAGGAATAATCATCATCATTTACCCAACCCTTTTGAAAGTTACTGCCTGTAATGTGCATAATGCGGGTATCATGCCTATATCTTTCAAGCATTTCCTGGCAATATTGAAAAAAACTTGGATCGGGTAAGCAATCGTCCTCCAAAATTATTCCCTCTTCTTCATGTTCAAAAAACCAGTTGTAAGCCCCGGAAGGGCCTAAACCACAGCCTACGTTTTCATCACGAAATAATGTTTTTAACTCACAGTCCCAATCTACATTGGCAACTACCATTTCTCTTATCGTTTTGCATTTTTCTGCATCACTGGCATTGTTTGGCCGGGGGCCGTCAGAGGCGACATAAAGCTTTTTAGGTTGCGCCTTCCTTATGGCCTCAAACACCAAACCAGTGGTTTCAAGTCTGTTGAAAACAACGAAAAGTACAGGAGTATTAAGCAACGACATCAGTTATTAAATAGAATTCAGGTAAATATGCAACAAAAATGTTACAACGTGAACAGCTGGCCTTTAATTACATTAAATTTTAACCATACCGTTTAAAGTTATAAATGTATCGATGAACTATCTATACGTTCAGTCGTTGTCATTAGTTTCCATTAAGCCATCTTCTTTTTCCTTTGTCAAAGTGTAAAAAGTACCGCAAAGTAGATAGCAACGGTAATTATACAGATTCGGGGTTATACCAGTTTAACGTTCAATAATAGCTAGCCACTATTATTCACTTAAAACGCGTATTTCGGTCCTACGGTTTACCTGGTGATCTTCTTCGCTGCAATATTCGCCTTTGGCGCATTGGTTAAGTAATTTAGTATCGCCGTATCCTTTAGCTACCAACCTGTAACGTGCAACGCCTTGTTTAACCAGGTAAACAACAGCCGCTGCGGCTCTTTTATTAGATAATGTTAAATTATAAGCAGATGGCGCACGCGAGTCCGTATGCGCGCTAACTTCTATCCGTATGGATGGATGTGATCTTAAAATAGCAGCCAATTTATCCAGTTGGATAGCGGCATCATGGCGTATGTTCCATTTATTAAGATCGTAATAAATATTGTTCAAAATAAAGCCTTCGCCCTTTTTTAAGGTTAATATTGCTGATGGCGCTTGTGGCGAAGGAATTGCAGAAGATAAATTAGGTTTACCTGTTTTAATTGGAACAGAGGCTATAATAACCGGTGGTTTATAACCAAAGCTGTATATATCATCGCCGCCCTTTCCGCCTTCGCGGTTTGATGAGAAATAGCCGCTTAAATTATCCCGCGTTAAAAAATAAAAATCGTCACTGGTGCTGTTAATAGGATACTTTAAATTAACAGGTTTGCTCCAGGTTGATTTTTCGCCCTTGGCTTTAAAAATATCAAGCCCGCCCATACCTGGTAAACCGTTTGATGAAAAATATAAGGAGTTATCATTACCCAAACTAGGGAAAGACTCATCATCCTTAGTATTGATGTTTTTGCCGCAATTTACCGGCTGATCCCACTCGCCATTACTTTGTTTAGCACAATACCATATATCGGTTTTGCCTTCGCCGCCGGGCATGTCTGATGTGAAATATATCACATCACCATTTTTTGATAGCGTAGCATTACCAACCGAATATTCTTTTAAATTATTATAAGGGAAGTTTTTAAAATTAGCCCATTGGCCGTTTACTTTAGTTGCCACCAGCAATTGCAGGCGCCGGGTGTACACATATTGTGTACCGTTGTTAATATTTTGATCAAGAGATAATTTTTTCCGGGGCAGGGTAGTGGTAATAGTAATATAAGCCGTATCGCCCAATTTGGTTAATGCCATTGGCCCTACATGATAATTGGCTTCAAAAAGGGGGTTGTCTTTAGTTTTTAATGCTAACGGGGCGGCAACATCGCCATCTATATGATACATTTTGAAATAGCCATCGCCATTGCGGGTATTAATGTCTTTTTTCTTTTCGCTTACCTTCCTGTCAGATGTAAAAACAAAGCCGGTTTTACCATCGTAATTAAGCCCCCACTCTGAATATTTACTATTGAATTTTTGTTCGTTGGTTATGGTAAATGCTTCTACGGGGGTTTTTATCCATTTTTGTGCAGAATCAACTGTAGCTAATTTAAAAGGAAGCTGATCTGCGTTTTCTAACGCATAATAAGCCTTATACTGTTCACGAGCTTCGGTAAATTTTTTATTGCGCAAAAGTATTTCCGCATAATAGTAATGATCAATTGCCGGTGCTTCCGGGAAAGCTATTGTTTTTTGATACCATATTTCGGCATTATCATAATCATTCATTAAACGGTAGCAATCAGCAACGCGTTCAATAACCTCTTCTTTAGCGTTACTCTTATCGGCTAGTTTAAGATAAATGCTTAAACTTTTAAAATATTCATATCGTTCAAATAAATTATCAGCCTGTTGTTGCTTATCCCGCTGTTCCTGGGCGTTAACCCGGGGCAGCAAACTAATTGTTAACAGGATAAGGATAGTTATATATTTCATATAATCATCTTAAAAAAAACGTGGGCTTACTATTCTGCCTTTTACTCTTTTAAAGCCTAAGCTAAGCGATATTTCATGCGATGCGGTTTGATAGCCGGGTAATTTACTTGTACCAAAATCATACGAGTAACCAAAGCGGCATAATGGCGTAATATTTATGGCTATAACACCTGTAAGGGCGTCTACTCTGTTTAAATTGCTTTGCAGATTAGGTTTGTTCCAAAGTACTATACTGGTACTATAGGAGGCACCCACCCATAACAGATCTCCAAAAAGAAAATAACTGGCAGCGTTTACATTGGTAGGCCCTTTAAAATCTTCTTTAAATAAAACCGATGGTTTAAAGTTCACTGCCGATGAAATAGGTATAATAAAGCCTGTTGTTACATATAAGCTTCTAACCCGCTTAGCAAATATTGAATTTGGGTCATTTGCATCTATGTCCAACTGGGGAGCCAGGTTAAGCATCGATGCCCCGATATAAAGCAACGGCGAATAATAATAGAGCCCTACTCTAAAATCGGGTACAAGTTTGTATTGAACGCCTAACGGGATGCTGGCATCAGTAGTGTTTGCCGAGTTAAATAAAGAGCCATCAATACCATATTCTGCTGCACCTACGCCTATGCCAAAACATAAACGTTGCGAATCATCATTGCTTAATCTTAACCGGTAAGCATAATTTGCATAAATAGATGAGTTGTTTTCGGGGCCAAGCCTATCGTTAGTAATTAATAAACCTAAACCTACGTTTTTAGTATCGTCATTAGTAACGCCATCTATTGATAGGGTACTGGTTTTAGGCGCACCATCAACACCTTCCCATTGCAGGCGACTGCTCAGGTTTATCGTCCAGTTTTCTTTATAACCTGCATAAGCTGGGTTTACGGCTAAGCCATTAAATATATACTGGCTTAACTGTATGGTTTGCTGCGCATAGCTTTTACTTAAACTAAAAGCTAAAATAAAAAAGATATATTTTTTCTTCCCCGGCATCATCAATGTTTTAAATATATCCAGCCTTTAAACGTTTTTACAACGCCGGTTTTTTCTTTGCGTCTAAGCAGGTAATAATAAGTTCCTTCTGATAAGCCCTGGCCAACCCAGTCATTTTTATAATTGTCTGAATGATAAACTTCATTACCCCAACGATTATAAATTGATAAGGTACTGCCCGGAAAAAGCTCTATACCCGGTATAACCAAAGCATCATTTTTACCATCGCCGTTAGGTGTAATTATATTAGGTACTTCTGAACTTGATGAAGTAACATTAACCACAACTGTATCTGCACAACCATTGGTGTTTGTAAATATAAATTGATATGGCCCTATCGCGGTTAAGCCAGATATGGTTGTTTTAGCGCTGGTAGGCGCATTAATATTAGCTATTGAGGGTATAATGCCCAATTGAGACCAGGTACCTGTAGTATTGGCAGTTAAAGTGACAATGGTGTTCTTTTCAACCACTTGATCTGCACCTGCATTTGGTAATGCTAAAAAAGTAGTGCTATTGGTTTTAATATTATTACAACCTACACCAGACGGAGCAGCATTACACTCATCCGATGGATCAGAAGGGATAGCGTTATCC
>DHIR01000067.1:35384-35619 GCA_002403905.1 Mucilaginibacter sp. UBA4741 | reverse complement strand
CATCCAGTCCATTGTAGCTGCACCCTCGTGTACCTCGCCTATTTTGTGGCTAACGCCGCTATAGTAAAGAATACGCTCGGTTGTAGTGGTCTTACCGGCATCAATGTGAGCGGCAATACCTATATTTCTTGTATATCTTAGATCTCTTGACATGTTTAATTTTTGATTGATTGAATTATTGAATTAATGAATTGACAAGCAAATCAATAATTCAATAATTCAATAATTCGATAAT
>DHIR01000067.1:5432-35237 GCA_002403905.1 Mucilaginibacter sp. UBA4741 | reverse complement strand
TACACGGCGGCTTTTTACTTCAACGGCAGGCATTACATTATTTAAAGCTTTTTTCCAGGTTTCTAACCCGTTTTCGCTTGTTTTCTTTTCAACTATCTCAACAGCATTGTAAAATATAGCGTACGCGGTTGATTTTTTACCATCATACATCATGTTGTTGACAAACCTGGTTACCAAAATATCANNAATCAATAATTCAATAATTCAATAATTCGATAATTAGAATCTAAAGTGAGAGAACGCTTTGTTAGCCTCGGCCATTTTATGCGTATCTTCTTTCTTCTTCACTGCTGCACCTTCACCTTTAGCTGCTGATATGATCTCGCCGGCTAATTTCTCCATCATGGTTTTTTCTCCACGACGACGGGCATAGCTGATTAACCATTTCATGCCTAAAGCAATTTTACGCTCTGGTCTTACTTCGGTAGGAACCTGGAAGTTAGCACCACCAACACGGCGGCTTTTAACTTCAACTGCAGGCATAACATTGTTTAAAGCCTTTTTCCAGGTTTCTAAACCGCTTTCGCTGGTTTTCTTTTCAACAATATCAACTGCATTATAAAATATAGTGTATGCGGTAGATTTTTTACCATCAAACATCATGTTATTAACAAACCTGGTTACCAAAATATCATTGAATTTTGGATCAGGAAGAAGGATTCTTTTTTTTGGTTTTGATTTTCTCATTATTACTATCCTCCTTTAATTATTTCTTTTTACCTTTTGCAGGGGCTGCAGCAGCTTGACCTGGTTTAGGGCGTTTAGTACCATATTTTGAACGACGTTGGTTACGACCGGCAACACCAGAAGTATCTAACGCACCACGGATGATGTGGTAACGTACACCAGGTAAGTCTTTAACACGACCACCACGGATCAATACAATAGAGTGTTCCTGTAAATTGTGGCCTTCTCCGGGGATGTAAGCGTTTACTTCTTTGCCATTGGTTAAGCGCACACGTGCAACTTTACGCATTGCTGAGTTTGGTTTTTTAGGGGTAGTGGTATACACACGTGTGCACACTCCTCTTCGCTGTGGACAGCTGTCCAACGCTGGCGACTTACTCTTGTCAACCAGAGCTACTCTACCTTTTCTAACTAATTGATTGATAGTAGGCATTCTTGCTTTCTTGTTTTGTTTTTTAAAGTCCCCCTGCCATCCTTCATTGGTGGGCAGTTTTAGGGACTGCAAAAGTACGGACTTATTTTATGATTTTCAAGCGGTTATGAAAAAAAGTTTTAGAGTGGGGTTAATTGTTGAGGTTAGGTTGACTAAGTGGGTGATTAGAGATTGTTTTTTAGGATGCTACTGGTTGGAGCTGTAGCTTAATCGACCCTGCCTGGATGTGGGTTATACTGATCGCCCATGGCGCGCCATTTTTTAGCCTCTTCTAACCTATGCAGCGATTGATAACTGTTTGAGATACCATAAGCCAGGTTAGCTTTTAATTGAGTTTCTGTACCCATCAATTGCAAGCCCTGTTTATAAGTATTAACAGCCGCTTCCCCGTTTTTTTGAAGCTCATAACTCCAACCCAAAACATAAAAAAAGAATGGATTTTTAGCGTCGTGCTTTATAGCTGCATTTAATATGGTTATTGCCTTATCAGATTGGTCCAAAGAATTATATGCCCAAGCCAGTTTAAGCTCAACGCCCTGAGATCCTAAATAGTACCCAAATTCCAGCTTTTGTTTTACCCCTATATAATGCGGGTTGACCTTATATATCTTTTGTAAATAATCAATTGCATCATAAGTATAACTGGCGTTGCCATAAATACATGCTAAACGATAATTATAGGCTAATGTATCGGTATAGTTATAGTATGGTTTTACCCAATCTGGTTCAGCTTGTATTTTTAACTCTTTAAAATGTTTATCAGATATTGAAGCCATCGGGCGCGGCAATAGAATTGACCCCATCATAAAACTCCTGGGCGGATATAACACCGTCCGGTCAAAATGCTTTTTCAAATTACCTGAATCACGGATGTAACGATTTTTTTTACCAACTTTAAATGTGCCTTCTTTTTGAAAGATAAATCCATCTAATGTATCTATATAAATATACCCGAATGTATAAGATGAGGTTGTGTCGGCTTTTTTTAATACCACCCATTTTTTTTCCTGGTATCCCTGATAAAATTTCAGAGTTGTATCGATTACATTTTGTTGCGCGTGCAAACTAAACGCAAAACAGGCAAAATTAAGTAATAGGATAAGGCGTTTCATGATTAAATAAAGCTACATAAAATAACTTATTAATAACAATGCCCGCCTTAACATTAAAGCGGGCACTATGTTATCACCGTGCCGGATGTGCCGGCGGGGCCGGAGGCGCAGGCGGAGTCGCGTGTTGCATAGCACCGCAGCCAGAGCTTAGTATACCTAATACTGCTCCAAGTAGCATTACGCGTAAAATTTTCCTTGTCATAGTAGTGTTGTTTTATTAATAGAATACACTTGGGTATTAATTTGTTTTAAAGATTAAAAACCAAATGATAAAATTTAACATATTTTAACTAAAACAACATTATATAAATTAGAAATATAATTTATATTTGTTGCAACTAACAGAATTAGATCACTGTCAGTTAATAGTTAATTAAACAGAACGGGGTTGGGTGGGTTGCGATATTCTGTTTTTTAAAGCCTAATTACAAAATAACTGCCGGTTTTAGGGTACCGGCGGTATAAATGCTTCGAGGCGAAGCCGGGTAAAACAGTGCTGTTGAACTGTGAGATGGGTATAATAAATTTGTAGATGAGCATGATGGGCACTTTGATACAAGATATTATACCTAAGGTTTTACCCGACTAGCCGGAGAGCTAATTAATTCTTCTCAAACCTAAACACTTAAGGTTACTTTATTGGATTATTTTATAAAGGCTATCAGTTAGCCTTTATAATTGGTGACGCTATATTGTCACTAAACAGGTACGCAAAAACTTACTTAAAAGTCAGAAAAAGTGTACCAAACTGTATCATGAAATTGAATTTAAAAAGCTAATTATCTATTATTCAAATAATTACAAAACAGGTGTACCAAAGTGTATCATCAGGACACTTTCAATGTGGTACACCTGCACGGCCACTAAAACTCCAGGTACTTATTGATCTTAATATGCACCTTATCGCCTATATGGTATTTACCGGGCTGGTCATTAAGTAAACGCAGGGTGATGTGGCCTTTTTCAATCAGCAAGTCTTCGTAACTACCTTTAAACAGCACTTGTTTTACGGTAAAGTCCTTGCGTGTCCAGCTGTTGGTGGGCGCGGCCCATTCGGGGTATATTACGATGTTATCGGCACTGCTGTTAATCCCGCAATGCCTTGCATCCTCATTGCTTAATACATTGCAATTGGTTAGCAGCTTAGCCGTATATAAATTCTGCGGATTTTGGTACAGCGTTTTAGGGTGCCCCGACTCGATGATCTCACCCTCTTTTAAAACAATCAGCTCATCAGCCATGGACAGCACCTCAGCCGGGTCATGCGATACCATGATAACTGTCAGGCCGGTCTCTTGCACCACTTGCCGTATATCCTGCTGCAATCCCTCACGGAACGAGGTATCTACCTGGTTAAAGGGCTCGTCCAGTAATAAAACTTCGGGGCGGGTTATCAGTGCGCGGGCAATGGCTACGCGTTGCTTCTCGCCTCCGCTTAAAAAAAACGCCTGTTTATCGGCCAGATGTAATATGTTGAGTTGTTTAAGTACCTGCGTGGTTCTTTCTTCTTTAGCGTTGACATCGGTATTGGGCATTAGCACGGCAATGTTATCCCATACTTTGGCGTAAACGTTTAGGCCTTCAGTATCCTGGGTAACCATCTTCATGGCATCATGGCCGGGGATCAGTTTTTCTTCAGGTCCCCAGATACGTTCGCCTTTAAATTGTACACGGCCTTCATCCGGCGATAGCAGGCCATACAGCAATCGCAACAATGTACTCTTGCCGCTGCCGCTCTCGCCTATTATAGCTGTTATTTTTTGGGGCTTGATAGTAAGACTGATTCTTTTTACACCCGCTACACGTTCGCCGGGATAGGTTTTGGTTATAGCAAGGGCTTGTAAAAAGGGAGTATCCATCATACGGCAAATATAGTTAAAACAGCAAAAGGCTGTCGATTAAAACAGCCTTTTGACATATTATATATAGAGTAAGTACTTTTAAAATCCGAAGGTTAAACCTACCGCGAAGTTTTTTAAGCCAGCTTGTGCCGGGCTGTTCTCAAACATATCATTAAAGTAATACTTGGCATATAAACCCGTTTGCAACATGTCTTCTGCCTCCATCCTATCTGTGGCGTAACGCATACAAACTCCCAGCATTTTAGCCGCAAACAGCTTATACAGCAGCTCCTGCGCCTTGCGTTCGCCAGTCTTACAGCGGCTTATTAGTGCATCAATTGTATAGGTAGGTTTCAGTAGCATCATTTAAAGGTAAGATGATAGTTAGTACCAAATGGTTGCATGGAGTTACAAATATTTTTTAATTGTGTATTTTTAAGCTCAAAATTGGTTGATAGTACCCCATGCCGTAAGTAACGGTTATAGATAGGACAACTTACCAGCTAATATTATTGATCGTTATTAGCCAACTAAATTATGACACCGTTAAGTTCAATCCCTTTTACAGACACAAAACTGTTGTATGTAATCAAACAGTTTGCACGTGTTAAAAATATAAAAGCCGGAACGAGCTTAATTTTACCCGGAGACAAAATTATTTTTGTGCCCCTTGTGTTGAAAGGTGTATTGCGCATAATTAGACAAGAAGCCGAGAAAGAAATATTTTTATATCATTTATTTGCAGGCCAAACATGTGCTATGGCCTTAAACTGCTGCCAGGGTACAAAAATTAGCCCTATAAAAGCAGTGGCAGAAGAAGATACAACGGTATTACAAATCCCCGTGAATTTGGTTGACGAATGGTTTAAATACCCTGAGTGGAAAGCGTTTATCAATAACACTTACGGACAACGATTTACTGAATTGATTGGGGTAATTGACCTTATCGCCTTCAATAATATGGATAAGCAAATTTTAAACTACCTTACCAAACGTTGCGAAGCAAACCATACTAACTATCTCAACATTACCCACCAGCAAATAGCCGACGAGCTGCACACACACCGCGAAGCAGTAAGCAGGTTATTGCGTACTATGGAGCAAAAAAAAATTGTTAAGCTTGGCAGAAACAGTATCGAAGTGTTATAACGTGCTAAAAATTCACTATAAGTTTTGTAGCAGAATAGTCATGTTTTGAAAACGCTCTTTGTGGTGGCAGTTATTTGTTGCGTTATCCAACATATGTTCCAAAGCAACTTTATTTAGCTAAGCATCTTTGTTTAATAAATTATTTAAACAAAAGATGACTGAAATTTTAGAAATATTACAACAACCGGGGGCCGTGGTAATAGACGTACGCTCTGAAGAAGAGTTTGCACAAGGCCACCTGGCCGATAGTATTAATGTCGCATTGGATAGATTGACTGATAATCTGCCGCAATTACATGCTATGCAAAACATTATTGTTTGTTGCGCTTCAGGTGTTCGCAGCCAAAAGGCCAGTCTGTTTTTAAAACAAAACGGCATTAATTGCTTCAATGGCGGCTCGTGGTTAGATATTGTCGTCTTAAAAAACTAAACAAATGGGCTTTTTCAAAAAATTACAAAGTATGTTGGGGTTAAAACCGCAACCAGATCTAACCTCTATAATATCAAACGGCGCAAAAATTATTGATGTACGAACGCCGGGAGAGTTTTTGCAAGGGCACATTGTTGGTGCTACAAATGTGCCGTTAGATGTGCTTAACCTCAAGTTATCTAAGTTTAAAAAAGATGAGGCTATTATTACTTGTTGTGCATCAGGTATGCGTAGCAAGTCAGCACAATCTATTTTGCAATCAAATGGCTTTACTCAAGTGTATAATGGTGGCGGCTGGCGTAGTTTAACAAAATATATAAAATGAACGCAATAACAGAACGATTATTCACTAACTGGCATTTCTCGCGTTGGCTAAGATTAGGTATGGGGCTATTCATGCTGGTATGGAGCACACAAACAGGCGATTGGGGAATAGCGGCATTCGCCGGCCTGTTCATTTTCATGTCGTTAACTAACAGCGGTTGTTGTGGAGCGCAAGGGTGTGCTATACCCAATCGAAAGAAAACAAATTAATCCTATAAAAAAATGAACTTACAACATTTATATGAGGTAGATGTGAACTGGAAAGCCGGAAAGCTTGGTTTACTTAAATCTACAGAACTTACAGAAGAGATTGAAGTTGCAACACCACCGCAATTTCCAGGCGGAATGGAAAATATTTGGTCGCCCGAACATTTTTTTACAGCTGCGGTAAACAGCTGTTTAATGACCACCTTTTTGGCAATAGCTGAATTTTCAAAACTTGAGTTTGAAAGTTTTACATCAAAGGCCCGGGGGAAACTTGAAATGATTGAAGGTAAATATATAATGAGCGAAATAACCCTAATGCCAATACTCACTATAGCAAATGAAAATTTGAGGGAAAAAGCTTTAAGAGGGTTACAAAAAGCCGAAGCAGCCTGTCTTATTTCAAACTCTATAAAGTCAACAATTATTTTTCAACCAGAAATAATTGCAGCAGCCTAACGAGGCTGCACAGATGTTTCGATAATCAATTGATAAGTAAAGGGTAATAAATTAAAGTTGAATTTATTACCCTTTTTTAGTTCGATAATATTTATAAATCTTCACCGCCGACATCAATACCAACGAAAAAGCAATTATCCCCACCACCCCAAATATCCAGTTCAACGAATTTTTAAGTACTACCAAAAACACAATGGCAAATAATAGTAGGGTTGCCAACTCATTCCATAAACGTAATTGGGTCGATGTCCATTTATAGACGCCTTTACGCATTTGGTTCATTTTATGCTGACAAATAAAATGGTAGGCTATCAGGCCAACTACAAACAGCAGTTTTATATGCATCCACCCCATTTGCAACCAACCGGGCACCAGGCAAAGCATGATAATACCTGCTGCTAATACCAAGTACATTGAGGGTGTTGTAATGATCCACCAAAGCTTTTTTTCCATTACTTCAAACTGCTCTGAAAGAATGGTACGGGCTGGCTCTGGTTTATCCTGTGCTTCGGTATGGTAAATAAACAGGCGCACCATATAAAATAGCCCCGCCATCCAGCAGACTACAAATATGATGTGTATGGCAAGAATATATTGGTACATTGGCCTTGTCTATTTGTCATTGCGAGGAACGAAGCAATCGCGAACTTTGCACCTTGCGATTGCCACGCTTCGCTCGCAATGACATAAAAAATTAGTATTTAAACTCTTTTATCACTTCAACCGCATACTTCACATTATCAAATGGGATATCCGGCATAATGCCGTGACCTAAGTTAAATATGAAGCCGTTCTCGCCTTTCATGCGATCAAACAGGCGGTAAATTCTTTCTTTAATTACTTTTTTATCAGCATACAAAATATGCGGATCAAGGTTGCCCTGTACGGCTATGCCTTGTGGTAAACGTTTTTTAATATCCAACAAATCAACGTTCCAGTCAATAGAGATCACATCAGGCTTAGCCTCGGCCATTAACGGCGCGAAAACCGAGCTTCCTTTACAGAATGATATAACCGGTATATCTTTCCTATTTAATTTGCTGATAATCTCGGCAATATAACGGTGTGAGAACTCTTTATAATCATCCCACGCCAAAGCCTGCGCCCAACTATCAAATATCTGTACAGCGTTCACTCCGGCTGCAATTTGCAGGTTAAGGTAATCTGCCGTAACAGTTGCAATTTTTGATAATAGCTGATGTGCCATTTCGGGCTCATTATGCAGCATGAGTTTGGTCAGTTTAAAATCTTTTGATGATCCGCCTTCCACCAAATAGCTCATTACGGTAAATGGTGCGCCTGCAAAACCAATTAATGGGATGCTGGCATTAAGTCTTTGCTGGATAACTTTTATCGCGTCAGCCACATATTGCAGTTCGCCAATACAATCGGTATTTAAGTTATCAATATCCTTTTGCGTACGCACCGGGTTGGCAAACTTAGGGCCTATGTTTTGGGTAAAACTCAAATCGCCGCCCATAGCTTCCCCTGTAACCAATATATCCGAAAATAAAATGGCGGCATCAATACCCAGCAGGTCAACCGGCAGCATGGTAACGTCGGCAGCTATCTCTGGTGTTTTGCACATCTCCAGGAAAGAATATTTATTCTTAATCTCCCAGTATTGCGGCATAAATCGGCCAGCCTGGCGCATCATCCATACAGGTGGACGCTCGGTTTTTTCAGAAAATGCTGCTCTTATTAGTAATGAATCTCTCATGCTTTTTTTTAGAATCAAGAGACAAGAATTAAGAATTAAGAGAACAGGCACTACCTATCTTGGCTCTTGATTCTTGGCTCTTAACTCTCTTATATATTATTTCTTATCCAATTCTTTATGAAGCCGTTGTACCACATCCTTCATTTTGGAGGTTATTTTTTCTTCGTATTTATCAGCCAATGCTAAATAGGCTTTGGCTTTTGCAAAATCATTATGCCTTATGCTAATGTTAGCCACATGCACCAAGGCCGCCACATGATCATTTGCTGTTCGTAACGGGTATTGCGCGGCTATTTCATAATGCTTTTCGGCTTCGTCATAATCCAGCTTTTGCAGGCATACGCCGCCATATATAAATTCATAAAAACCGCGGCGTTTTTTGCTTAACCAATCGGGGTTAGCCACTTGTTGTAACAAGCCCTCGGCTTTGCTATAGTCTTTATTGTGAAACGCTTTTGCTGCCAATACAATGGTGCCTTCTTTAAAGTAACCCCATATCAACAGCAAAATAAACATTGCGGTAACACCGGCTATTTCATAAACTTTATAGTTTATAGCCACTGCCTGCATAATAACAAAAGCGCCTATAACTAATATGCGTGCCCTGTTTGTAAACATTAATTAATGCTGATCTGTAAATTTATACCCAACACCACGTATAGAATGAAAGTAAACCGGGTTTTTAGGGTCCGGTTCAAAATACTTACGGAACGTTAGGATAAAGTTATCAATGGTACGGGTTGATGGATATACATCATAGTTCCATACCGTTTCCAGAATTTGTTCGCGTGATACGGCGTCATTACGGCGCTCTATCAGCAACTTCAACAACATGGTTTCTTTTTTAGTTAACGGGGTAATGCTGCCATCGCCATTAACCAACTCGAACGAGTTAAAATGAATAGTTTTATCGCCAATTTTATAGCTGTTAAACTCTTTCAACTCATCACCTTTTAAGCTGCGTTTAACCAGGTTGTTTACACGTAATATTAACTCCTCCAAATTAAATGGTTTGGTCAGGTAATCATCCGCGCCTTTCTTCAATCCGGCTATTTTATCTTCGTTGGTATTTTTTGCGGTCAAAAACATAATAGGCACCTCAGAGTTTTCCAGTCTTATAGTTTCGGCAACTACAAAGCCGTCAATTTCGGGCATCATTACGTCTAGTATAACCAGGTTAAAGCGTTCTTCTTTAAAAATCTGCAACGCTTTTTTACCGTTGTTAGCGGTTGATACTTTATAACCTTCTAACTCAAGGTTAAGTTTAATGGCTTCTAAAAGATGATCTTCATCTTCGGCCAGTAAAATTCTTTTTTTGCTAGGCATGTTAATTAATTTAAAGCACTAATGTTCACGAATTATTTCGAATTACACGAATTAAAAATTCGCTACAATTCGTGTAATTCGTGTTTTTTCAATTCGTGCGGTTCGTGTTTTTAAAATACAACCTCAAATATGCTTCCCTCAGGGCGATTGTCTTTGACCCTGATGCTTGCCTCATGCTTATCCAATACTTGTTTTACAATATATAAGCCAAGGCCGGTACCTTTTGTATTACGCGTATCTTCACTGCCAACCCGGTAAAACTTGTCGAAAATACGGCTTTTTTCTTCATCGTTTATGCCTATGCCATGATCTGCCACCTGTAGGTGTACCCTACCCTCTTTCTGGAATAGTTTAACCTCTACAGCTTCGCATGGTTTTGAATATTTTATGGCGTTCTCCACCAAATTGGTAACAACTGATGTTAACGCGAACTTATCGCCCGTTATTTCAATCTTAGGTTCAATTTCGGCATTGATGATCTGTTGGTTGCCATCGCATTTAGTTATTTGCAGGCGGTTTACAATGCTATCAACCAAAACAGATAAACTAAAACTGGCCTTAGGGAAACTGTACGACCGATTCTCAATTTTTGACGCCAGCAGCATGTTCTCTACCATATCATCCAGTCGCTCAATATCCAGTAATGATTTGCCTATAAAATCCTGTATTTGCGCTTTGGTCAGATCTCTTTTCTGTATAGTTTGCAGTAATAATTTTATAGATGCCAGTGGCGATTTTAGCTCGTGTGTTACTGATAGCAGGAAATTCTTTTTTTGCTCCTGCAGCTTACGTTCGCGGTTAAAAGATTTATGAAGGTAAATAGCTCCAAATAAAAAAACGATCACAAACACCATTCCCTCGCCCATGATCATACCTGTACGACCTGGTTGCGATTTAACCAACATATACCCCCACCAAATTAACTCGGCAACGGCATAGGTAATAAGCGCATAGAAAATAACGAATGAACGTTTCATAAGCCCCCTCTAAATCTCCCCTGGTAGGGGAGACTTCTTAATTTGTTTATGTTAATATCCTTTTTCATTTTGCTTTTCAAAGCCCTACCTACCGGGGAGGGTTGGGTGAGGCTTTATTTTTTAAACACCAAGTCAAGGCTATCAAATATAGCTCTTTTTGCTTTCTCCAGGTCTATCTTGGTATGTGCCGATGATATGAACCCAACCTCATAGCCAGAAGGACCTAAGTAAATACCCCTGTTTATTAACTCGCGGTGCATTATTTTAAATTTCTCCATGCTGGCCGGGTCAATTTCTTCGGCTTTGCTGATGGTTTCTTGCCCTGTAAACGCGAACCAGAATATCGACCCAATGCTAAATACTTTAAACTTATAACTCCTCGCGGTAGCAAAACGTTGGATAGTTTCGGTAAACGCTTCTGTCTTTTTATGCAGGTCGTTGTAAAAGCCCATGCGTAATAGCTCGGTTAACTGGGCAATACCCGCAGCCATAGCTACCGGGTTGCCTGATAGTGTGCCTGCCTGGTAAACGCCGCCATCAGGCGATACATGCCCCATGATCTCGGCAGAAGCACCATACATACCCACGGGCAAACCACCGCCTATAATTTTACCATAAGTGATAATGTCAGGCTGTATCTGGTAATGCCCTGCAGCACCCTCAAAGCCTATGCGGAACCCGGATATAACCTCGTCAAATATCAACAACGTACCATTAGCGGTACAAATGTCGCGCAGTGCTTGTAAGTATTCTTTAGTTTGCAATAGCAAGCCGTTGTTAGCCGGAATAGGCTCAATAATAACCGCGGCTATCTGGTCTTTAAAATCGGCAAACGCTTTTTGTAAGGCTTCGATATCATTTAAGCCGATAACAATAGTTTCGTCAGCAAAAGCTTTGGGTACACCTGCTGATGATGTTTCGCCAAAAGTAACCAGTCCCGAGCCTGCTTTAACTAATAATGAATCTGAATGGCCATGATAACAGCCTTCAAACTTTAATATCTTATCGCGTTTAGTATAGCCGCGCGCCAGCCTTATAGCCGACATAACAGCCTCGGTACCCGAGCTTACAAAACGCAGTTTCTGTATAAACTTATTATTTTTAAGGATAAGCTCGGCCAGTTCATTCTCTAGCGCCGTAGGCGCGCCAAATGACATACCGTTTTGCATTACCTCAATTACCTTCTCTTTAACTTTTGGATGATTATGACCCAGGATAAGCGGCCCCCATGAGCAGCAAAAATCAATAAACTCATTGTCGTCCGCATCCCAGATATGGCTACCATCACCTTTTTTGATAAATAGCGGTGTGCCGTAAACAGATTTGAACGCCCTTACCGGAGAGTTTACCCCACCCGGAAAAAACGTCTTAGCCTTTGCATACAACTCGGCAGATTTTTCCCTGCTGATATCCGGCTTACCAGAAGTATTCACCAGCAGGTCATCCTCACTGGAAAATATTTTTTTTATTGAGTCAAGCATTTTTTTTAGCGTAAAGCTGAAAGCAAAAAGCTTAAAGCCTGTTATGTTTTATTATAATTATCTTACTAATTAAGCTTTCAGCTTTCTGCTTCTATAGCCATTTATTCTCCAACACCTCTTTAGCATGATACGTCAATATCGCGGTAGCGCCTGCCCTGCGGATACTGGTTAGCACCTCGGTAATTGCGTGCTGCTCATCTAGCCAGCCTTTTTGTACGGCAGCTTTTAGCATGGCGTATTCGCCGCTTACGTTGTAGGCTGCTACGGGTAGCTCGGTATTGTCTTTTATTAATTTTATCACGTCCAAATAAGCCAATGCCGGTTTTACCATTAAAAAGTCGGCACCTTCTGCTTCATCCAGTCTTGATTCTATTAACGCTTCGCGCTGGTTGGCCGGGTTCATCTGATAGCTTTTTTTGTCACCAAACTTGGGTGCCGAGTTTAAAGCATCCCTAAACGGACCATAAAAAGCGCTTGCATATTTAGCCGAGTATGACATGATAGACACATGCTTAAACCCTGCATCATCCAAAGTCTTACGGATATAACCTACCCTGCCATCCATCATATCGCTTGGTGCAATAATATCTGCGCCGGCATAAGCCTGAGCTAAAGCCATACGGCCCAATACCACTAACGTTTCATCGTTTAGTATTTCGCCGTTTTCAACTATACCATCGTGGCCATCGCTGCTGTAGGGGTCCATGGCAACATCGGTAATAACGCAGGCCTCTGGAAAGTTGTTTTTTACCTCGCGGATTGCACGCAGATACAAGCTTTCTTCGCGGTGGCTTTCGGTAGCGTATTTATCTTTAAGTTCCTCGCTGATGTTGGGGAAAAGGTCAAACGAGTTTAACCCCAGCTTCATGCAGCTTTCTACCTCGCGCAGCAAATTATCTATGGAATATCTAAAGATACCCGGCATAGACGCCACCTCTGTTTTTTGATTCACACCATCCACAATAAACAGCGGGAATATCAAATTAGCCGCGCTAACATGCGTTTCCTGCACCATCTGGCGGATTACTTCACTCTTACGGTTTCTTCTTGGTCGTTGTAGCATATGCCCCCCCAGCCCCCTAAATGGGGAGTTTTTTGAAGTATCTATTTATTAATTTTATTCTATATATTTATTAACCCGCCCTAATTTCTCCCCCTTTAGGGGGCCGGGGGGCTTAAAGTCCAAACACCGCCTCAGCCAGCCCAACTTCATCGGGACTAAAGGGCAATGTATATTTTACGCCCATCTCATCAAACTTTTTGCCGGTTGATTTACCTATGGCAATAACTTTTTGATATGGGTCCATTAAATTTTCGGCGAAGTAGGCATCTACGTTTGATGGGCTGGTAAATACCAGCACCTCTGCACCCGACCCTTCTACTTCATCCTCCAGTACGGTTTCATATATCACCAGGTCTATTACTTTAGTATCGGGCGATAAGCCTTTTTGTATGCTTTTCAGCGAGTCCTCGGCACATGGGAATAGTACTTGCGTACCGTTAGCCACCTTAGCAAACTCTTCGGCAATATCAGCCGAATCATTACCTATACCGGTAAAATCAGCGAAATGACCTTTGCGGCGCAGCATTTCTTCTGAGCCTGCACCCATCACCCCAAACTTAACATCCTTAGGAAATAATGGTTCCAGTTGGAAAAAGTATTCGACCGCGTTTTTACTGCTGAAGAATATCCAGTCTATATATTTTAATATGTACGAATCTAATTTGGTAATAACCGGCACCGTACGTATCAGCGAGCGCCCGTCTATCTGTATATTATGTTTTGCTAAAGCTCTGCGGAAATAGCTTTGCTCTGATACCTCGCGCGATATAAATACACTTGATGGCAGCTTCCTATCGGTATTAAAAGCCGCGACAACCTTCTCGGGCAATCCATCAGCCTTATCGGCTTCTAAAAATAAACGGTCGGGGAAATCATCGCCGGTCTCGGCTTTAGATGTAAATACCTGGAACGTACCCTCATCTCTGCGGCAATAGCATCCCAATGGTAAATGGCAGCCACCGCCAAAAAGTTTAAGCACCGTACGCTCAACTGCCAGTTCTTCGGCAACATCAGGGTGGTTTAGTACTTGTAAGGCTTTAAACAGTTCGGTATCCTCCTCACGGATCTGTATGGCTAAAACACCTTGCGCGGGCGCGGGTACAATCTCGTTAGGCGTTAGCTCTTCTACATGGAACTCGCTCAGGTCGATACCTAAACGGCTAACACCGGCTTTAGCCAGCATAATAGCATCGTATTTCTCATCGCGCAGTTTGCCTATGCGGGTAAGTACGTTGCCGCGCAGGTCCTCAATCTCCAGGTCGGGGCGATAAGCCAGCAATTGTGCCTTACGGCGATTGCTGGATGTGCCCACAATAGCGCCAAATTTAACCGACAGCTTTTGCTTAACATCTACACAATCTTTCAAGATCAACAGCAGCTCAGAAGGGTCCTCCCGTTCTGATACTGCCGCGATGATGAGTCCCGGAGGGTTTTCTGTTGGCAGGTCCTTGTGGCTATGTACCGCTAAATCAATAGCGCCTGCCAATAATTCTTCTTCCAGCTCTTTGGTAAAGAAGCCTTTACCTTCCAGCTTATCAAAACTTAAATTAAGTATGCGGTCGCCTTGTGTTTTAATAATTTTCAGCTCGGCGGTAATACCAGCTTTAGCCAGGCTATCCTTAACAAAATTTGCCTGCCATAGCGCTAGTTCACTACCGCGTGTTCCTATAATTAATGTTCTTTCCAAAGGGGTTATCTATTTGCAACCGCAAATTTAATTTTTTATCCCGATGGTTGTAGTTTTTATTGATGATATGAAAGTAGAGTGACTATTCAATGAGTGAATTATTGAATTAGTTATTGAGTGAATGGGGTTAGTGATTGGTGATTAAAGAGTAGTGATTGAAGATTAGAGATTTGGCCCCTCGCTTTATTATTTAATTTGCTAAGCCTAATCTCTAATCTTTATTAAGCTAATTGTCACAGTCTAATAATATTTTTGGCAGGATTTATGTATCGATTATTGCATATTAGATATATGATTATGAAAAAGACATTACAGCTCACATTTACTGTTTTAGCACTTGCTTTTATTTTACAAGCCTGCTCAACTACCAAAAGTTTAGTAGGTGCATCAAATGGCCATATTAATGGTACCTGGACATTAACTAACGTTAGTTATGACGGGCTTTTACCCAACGCCGTACAGGATGTGTTTAACCAAGCCCCTCCGCGCGATTTTATTAACAGTACCTGGCAACTAACCAATAGCGGCAATGGTATGTATACACTGGCTAACGGCACATCGCAAACCATATTTTGGAGTTATAATACGCAGGATAAAAGCAATCCTATATTTCAGTTTAAAAAAATATACCAGGGCGACAAAGCTAAAAACGTAGCCGAGGGCTACCAGCTTAACATCGCGCAAAATGATGGCAAATCCATGACCTTAAAATCGCCTATTAGTGTAGGTGATAAGACAGCTTATATTGTTTATACATTCCAAAAAAAATAACTAACAATAAGTAATAAACACTAAGGGCAAAACCGAAGCATCAATACCTAGGCTTTGCCCCTTTTTCATTTCAACCTCCCCCTCCCTGCCATGCTGAGTTATAAAATCCCCTGCGGGACTTTGAAGGTGAAATGACACGTTACGTTTTAAACTTGCGAAGTTTTAAAAACTTCGCAAGTTTAACATGTTTTACAATATGTCATTGGCAGCAGTATGACAAATGGTTTTGTATTCAAATAGATTTTTTCTCCCTCCTGTCCAATTTAGTTCACCCCGGTCGTCATTAGGGTATAATTATTAAACAAATACAAATGGAACAAAGAATTAATGCTTTCGAAAAAGCACCGGGCGCTTTGTGCGCATTGTATGGGATAGGTGCTTATTTGGCTAAATCGCCGGTAGATGAGTCACTATTAGACTTAATTTATTTCCGCGTATCGCAAATAAACGGCTGCGCTTTTTGTTTGGATATGCACTCTAAAGACCTGCGCGCCAAAGGCGAAACCGAGCAGCGCCTGTACTTGGTAGCCGCTTGGCGCGAAGCATTGGTATACACCGACCGCGAGCGTGCTGCCTTGGCCTGGGCCGAAGCCGTTACCAAACTAAACAATAACGATATGCCCGATGCTGTTTACGAACAGGCCCGCAAACAGTTTACCGAAGCAGAACTGGTAGATCTTACTTTGGCGGTTACTACCATTAATACTTATAACCGTATTAATATTGCTTTCCGCACGCCGGGTGGTAATTATAAGGTTGGGCAGTTTGCAGTACATTCTTAGCTAACCCACAACGCGTCATTGCGAACGAGGTACGAGTGTGGCAATCTCTGCGCGCCAGGTCTGCGAACTGCCTATCGTGTAGAGATCGTCACGCTACGCTCGCGATGACGTGACGGTAAACGAAAATTGGGGCTGTTTTAATTATTATTGATCAAAATATACTTAGCCATTATCATAGGTACACTAATATTTTTTTCTACTGGCTGTCCGATGCTTGCAACTTTGGACTTACCAGGCAATTGGCTTTCAAAGTCAACTCCTATAAATTCGGCTACTAAAGCACAAACACCTCACAATCAAACTACTTTGCTTCCTCTTCGATAAAATTTAAAATTATCATCACATTGATAGTTAATTTAAAAATAGATTTGGTGATGTCTAAAAATAAATAGAAATTGCCCCCAAGGTTGTGGATAAATAATAACTTACTTGACTTTATTATTTAAGATATTTATTTTAAATAATATTTTTTTTATTGTGTTTTATCCACTATCTCTAATCGTACTACATACTAAACCTAATAATTAATCATGAAAAAAATTTACTTCTTATTAACAGTTACACTATTTTTTGCAACAAGTAAGCTATTCGCCCAGGGATGCGTAGCCATTAAAAGCACAGGGGGCGTATGTTCTATGCTTGATCATCCCGAAGAAACAGACGAAAATGGCGGATGGATTTTTAATTCAAATATCCGATACTATAAATCATATAAACATTTTATTGGCCAGCAAGAGCAACCCCAACGAATAACTTTAGGCACTAATGTTATAAATCATGCTTATACGCAGGATCTTACTTTAACGCGCGTATTTAACAGCCGCTGGTCATTTTCGGTTGATGTACCTGTTATATCAAATACCCGTTCGTCCTTATATGAACATGGGGGTAATGAAAGACATTCGACATCGTCATTTGGTATTGGCGACATTCGTATCGCGGGATATGTTTGGGTATTTGATCCACATAAATTTAAAAATGGCAATATCCAGTTTGGTTTGGGCCTTAAACTACCCACAGGCGATTATAAATACACTGATTATTTTTACAATACCGGCCCTGGTGGCACTAAATTATTGGGGCCTGTAGATCAGTCTATTCAGCTTGGTGATGGCGGTACAGGTATTACTACTGAAGTTAACGCTTTTTATCATTTATCACATACTTTTAACTTGTACGGAAACTTTTATTATCTAATTAATCCCCGTGAGCAAAATGGAGTTTCATCAGCGCGTGGCGGTACGCCAAGTGCCGCCTCCATAGCCTATGGAAGTGATGTAATGAGTGTGCCTGATCAGATGATGTTAAGATTTGGCACCAGTGTGTCTGTAAAGCGGTTTATATTTTCAGCCGGTTTTCGCGACGAATGTTTACCTAGCAAAGATATCATAGGTGGCAGCAATGGTTTCAGACGTCCTGGAAATATTATTTCTGCCGAACCTGGTATAGTATATGCTTTTAAAAAGGTGAGTGTAAATGCATTTGTTCCTATAGCTTTAATACGTGAAAGAACACAAAGTGTGCCTGATAAAATTAAAACCGATTTAACCGGGGTATACGCACAGGGGGATGCAGCTTTTGCAGATTACGCAATAAACCTGGGTATAAGTTTTAAATTATAAGCAATGACGCAATGATGAAAAACCGGGGAGGGAATTAGTTATTATTGATCAAAATATCCTTAGCCATTACCATAGGCACGCTAATATATTTTTTCTCCATGTAGTTGATCACTTTCTCCAGTATTTCGCGCGAGTGTGCATCCATACCTTCCAGATCGTCGGCAAACACACTATTGATGGCGGTGTTGCGTATCTCTTTTATTTTTTCGGGAATCTGGCGCATAGCTAGTTCTACTTTACGCTGTTTAAGCATTAAGCAAAACTCGGCTATGTTTTGTTCTATAATTTCTTCGGCATAAGTAAGCTCCTGGTAGCGTTCTTGCAGGTTGCGTTTGGCAACTTCGTTTAGTGAGTACACCTCAATAAAATTAACCGGGAACTGCTCTAAAACTTCGGGAGCGGTATCATTAGGGATAGCCAGATCAACGATGGTCTTTTTGTTGGTTTCGCCGTTTAATAAGGTTGTATATATCTCGGGAGTAATTATAGGTTCAACTGCGGATGTGCAGGTAATAATTACATCAAAGCCTTTATTATAAGTAGCCAAAGCATCTAACGTAAAAGCCTCACCATTTAAATCAACAGCCAGTTTTTGGGCTTTAGACAGCGTACGGTTAAACACTGCGAAGTTAGAGAACTTATGTTTTTGCAGATACTTGGAAATGTTTTGGTTGGTTTCGCCTGCGCCGATGATGAGGATGCGGGCATTTATACATAGCTTAAGGTCTTTAAGCTTGCGGTAGGCCAGTGATACTACCGAGATGGGGTTTTTGGAGATGTTGGTGTTGGTGTAAACTTCTTTAGCGGTCTTGACCACACAATTCATAAACATTCGTAGTCCATCCCCGGTTAAGCCTGCTTCGCGGCTGCATTCGTACGCCTTTCGCAGTTGGGCCAAAATCTCTTTTTCGCCAACTATCAGGCTTTCCAGCGAACACGACATTCGCAGCAAATGGTTCAACGCATCGCGGCCCTCATAAATAGAAGCCGCGTCAACAAAAGTGCCCATGTACTTAGCGCATAGGCCAATGTTTAAAGCTTCGATAAATTTTGTGGCAAATGCTTTGTCAATAAGCTGCGGCGTTACCATTACAAACTCAACGCGGTTACAGGTAGCCAAATAAAAAATTTCGGCAATGCCAAAATCAGCTTTTACTTGCTGTAGCTTGCCCGTTAAGTTCTCCTCGCAGATCACCAACTTCCCCAGCTCTTTCAGTTCGATCTGTTTGTGTGTAAAAGCTATTACCTTTAAATACTTCAAAGCATTTTTAAATTTGACCCGACAAAAATAACATCCTAAACCAAAACCAATGTCAAGCCTTTGTCATACCCATGTATTTAGAATGTTTATAAATAAATGGGTATTAATTAAAATTAAACATCTGTTGCACAGCAAAAAACGTAGTTAAAATTATGAAATTGTTAAAAAAGATTAGTCTTTTGATTCTCATTTTTGGTTATTTATATGCCGGGGTTAACCATTTCCTTAATCCGGTGGGATATATCCGTATAATTCCGCATTATATTCCGTTGCCCAAACTTGCAAACTACCTGGCGGGTATGTTTGAAATATTGTTTGGTTTATTGCTTATTGCAAAACCATCCCGACAAATTGGCGCTATGGGGATTTGTCTGTTGCTTATTGCCTTTTTACCGGTACATATCCAAATGATAATTGATGCTCCTTTTAAGCTTGGTACGTTTACCGTTACCCCTTTGGTTGCCTGGATAAGGCTGGCCCTGCAACCGGTGTTGATATTATGGGCCTGGTGGTATGTTAAAAAGGATAGTTTGTAACAACAGTGTTAAAAGATCATCTATAATTTGTTTGCTACAACCTATTGTGGTAATATTGGATACCTAACTATGATCAAGAAAGAATTTTTCACACTATCGGGTGCCAAAGGCAGGGGCATGTTAACCGACCTTACCTATGATGATAAATTCAGGGACGCGCCGTTAGTAATTTTCGCACATGGTTTTAAAGGGTTTAAAGATTGGGGCACACATAACCTGGTGGCCAATTATTTTGCCCAAAACGGGTATCGTTTTTTAAAATTTAACTTTAGCCATAACGGCACTACGCCCGATAATCCTGTTGATTTTACAGACCTGATAGCTTTTAGCGACAACACTTTTTCTTTTGAACTGGATGATTTAACTACTGTTATTGATTTTGCCTATAGTGGTTCGTCAATACCACGGGCAAATGAGATGTACCTGATAGGCCATAGCATGGGCGGCGGCATCAGTACAATTAAAGCTGCCGAAGATAAGCGGGTAAAGAAACTTGTTAGCATGGCTTCAATCTCCAGTTTCCATAATCTATGGCCAAAACAAGCCGAGGAACAATGGCGATTGCAAGGCATAATGTATATGCTAAACAGTCGCACCAACCAACAAATGCCGTTAAAAGCAAGTTTATTGGATGACTTGGATAAAAACCCGGGCAGGTTGGATATTTTGGCTAAAGCGGCCCAGATAACACAACCCTGGTTAATAATACACGGCGATGAGGATAAAACCGTGCCCCTTAGCCATGCCAAGCAATTAAAAGCCGCACAACCGCATGCCGATTTTATAGTAATTAAAAATGGCGATCATACCTTTGGCGGCACACATCCTTACGCCGAAAATACATTACCTGCCCAACTGCATGATTTTTGTAATGAGGTGATTAAATTTTTTAATAAAGAAGTCTAAACAACAATTGCCCCGTTGTTGATGTAATGTTTTACTATACAGCTAATGAGTATACCAGGATCAAGAAAAAAGAACGGGAAATTTTTAAATCCAATACCTACTATCCAAGTTGGTACCGACAAGATCATACCCATGATAAAGGCCTATGCTACCAACAAAGCCGAAGTTGTACCTAAAAAACAATTGGGGCCTTTTAAAACAGATAAGTCTATCTACCAAACACCGCCCAAAAGTGGGTTGCGAATTACCTTGATAGGCCACTCAAGCCTGTTGATTGAGATTGATGGCAAAACTATATTAACCGACCCGGTTTGGAGCCAACGGGTATCATTTACCCAGTTTATGGGGCCAAAGCGTTTTTTTGATCCGCCGATAAAGTTAAGCGAGCTGCCACCGCTGGATGCCATTATTTTATCGCATGACCATTACGACCATCTGGATAAGGCCACTATTAAATTTTTTGGGGGATCAACCATTCCGTTTTTTTGTTCATTAGGGGTGGGTCAACATTTACAAAGCTTCGGCATTGAAAGAAATTATATTACCGAACTGGATTGGGGCGATAGTGTAATGATAGATCATGATTGCGTAATAACCGCCACGCCGTCAAGGCACTTCTCGGGCCGTGGCATATTTGGCCGGAATGAAACGCTATGGTCATCATTCGTAATAAAAGGCACTAAACATAATATTTTCTTTGGTGCCGATTCGGGATACTTCCCCGGCTTTAAAGATATCGGCGAAGCTTTCGGGCCATTTGACCTGGCCATACTGGAGATAGGTGCTTATGGCGAATACTGGCCGGATATACACATGGGCCCGGATAATGCAAGCAATGCCTTTTTAGATTTGAAAGGCAAAGTTATGATGCCTATCCACTGGGGCACCTTTAACCTGGCCCTGCATGATTGGTTCGAGCCAATTGAACGGTTGCAACAATACGCCATCGACAAAAAAATAGAACTATTTGTACCAGAGCCGGGCAAACCTACCGAGTTTACCGGCGCATATAATTCTGGCTGGTGGAAACCGTATTTGAGTTAGCAATAATTTGGTATATTAGTTCTAAATTACCTAAACTATGAACCAGGAAATTACAAACATCAGGCTGCAATTTGCCTGCAATAAAAACTGGGATAACATGACAGATGCGGACATGGGCAAATACTGCCATGATTGCAAAAAAATAGTTTATGACTTTACTGATGCCAAACAAAATGAGTTTTTAGCTATCATGGCTCAAAATAACAACAATGTTTGCGGTAAGTTCAGGATGGACCAGCTGACTCAGCAACCTACACTTATGCCTGTATGGAAAAAATGGCTCTCGGCCGCTATGATATTAATAGGGATCAACATATTCAACAACAAAGCCCAGGCGCAAAAAGTAGATACTGCAATTACTATCGATGAGCGTATATTATCCGACACCAAATCATCCGACACTAATAGGGTATTTGGAATAGTAAATTACGAACCTCAATTTCCGGGTGGGTTAGCCGCTTTATTAAAATTTCTTAAAGATAATATTCAATACAAAAAGGGAATAATTGATGGAAGGGTGCTTATAACCCTTATTATCAAAAAAGATGGATCTCTTACAGACATTAAAGCAGTTAGAGGTGTGAGCCCAGCAAATAACGAAGAAGCTATCAGAGTATTTAAGTTGTCGCCAAAATGGATACCCGACACAAGTTCAGGCAATCCAAGGGATGTATCTTATATCATACCGGTAATGTTTAAACGTCAGGATTAAATTTGAAAAATTCGGAGATGTTTTGGCCTTTTGATCTGTTTATATCTATAACAATTACAATAGATTGGTAAACTTATTAAAATTTTAACAACTATTTAACTTTAAATTTCGTAATTTGCTAAAAAAGTACGAAATAACAATGGGACGAGTAGTGATAATTGCCTACAAGCCGAAGATCGGTAAAGAAGAGGCATTGAAAAAGCTGGTGAAGACGCACTGGCCCCGATTAAGGCAACAAGGCCTGGTCACGGAGAAAGAAGCATATAGTTTAGAAACACAGGATGGAACCCTGGTGGAGGTATTTGAATGGCTGTCAGATCATGCCATAAAAACTGCCCACAAAAACCCTGAGGTACAGCAAATATGGCGCGAGTATGCCGAAGTGTGTACCTATACCCCTTTATGCAATGTGGCCGAAGCCGGTCATCTATTTGCCGAGTTTACTCCGCTAAACTAGGCTCAATCCAGTTACCATCTTCGCGGATAATACCAATCAATTCATCAAGGGCGTTGGCTGCGCTGATGTTTTTCTTTACGGCTTCTTTACCGCGATAAAGGGTGATCTTATCGGTGCCTGAGCCTACGTAACCGTAATCGGCATCGGCCATTTCGCCGGGACCGTTTACGATGCAGCCCATAATACCAATTTTTAATCCTTTTAAATGACTGGTACGGCTACGGATCATTTGTGTAGTAACCATCAAATCAAATAACGTACGGCCGCAGCTTGGGCAGGAGATATATTCGGTTTTTGATATACGTGAGCGGGTTGCCTGTAGTATACCAAAGGCTGTAGAGGTTATGATCTTAGTATCAACTTGTGGCGCGTCTATCCATATACCATCGCCAAAACCATCAATTAGTAAAGCACCGAGATCGGTAGCTGATTGGAGTTGAAGCAAGGTGGCAGCCCCCTCTAAATCTCCCCCGGTTGGGGAGACTTTTGTATCAAACAAATAAGACCTTTTTATAATTACAGGTACTTCCAGTTGCAATTCTTCCATTTTAAAGAAGAACGCGCGTTGATCTGCCATACCATGTAAAGCGTCAGTTTCTAAAATAAAAACTAATGAATTACTGAATGGTAGCGAACCAAACTCGTCCGAATCAATATCGGTAGGTTTTATTGTTACCAGGTTTAATGATGAAGAACGGTCAACATCGCCTACATATTCTTTTAGTGTAAATACGGGATGGCAAAGGGTTTTGTCAGTCAGTTTTTGCCAGGCTTGGTAATTATATAATTGCTTTAAGTTTGATGGTAAATTAAACGATGGCAACTCATCGCCAAAAAAAACAAAATCAACCGATTGCTCGGCCATATTATATTTATCAAGCAATGACGAGTAAATATACCCGGCACTATTTAATACTGAAGCGTCTTTTAAATTCTCTTTCGATAGATCAATTACCACACGCGGCACCATGTGGCCGCCTATAAAGGCATTAGCCTCGTAGGTTTGGCGTTTTTTGTATTCATAAGGGTTATGAGCTAAAGGCTGAAAGCTAAAAGCTGAAAGCTCATTAACCGCTTTTAGCTTTTCGCTTTCTGCTTTTCGCTTAGCGTAGCGTTCAACCAATGCAATAGCCACCGGTGCTTCTGCTTCGGGTTCTTCGGTTAGGGATACGCGGACGGTGTCGCCCAGGCCATCTTCAAGCAAAGTACCAATACCCACGGACGATTTAATGCGGCCATCTTCGCCATCGCCGGCTTCGGTAACGCCTAAGTGTAGGGGATAATTCATACCCTCGGCCACCATGGTCTCTACCAGTAAACGGTAGGCTTGCACCATTACTTGCGGATTGCTTGATTTCATAGATACTACCAGATTATAGTAATTCAATGTTTCGCACATCCGCATAAACTCCATTGCCGACTCTACCATCCCCTGCGGGGTATCGCCATAACGGCTCATGATCCTGTCGCTTAACGATCCATGATTGGTGCCAATGCGCATAGCGGTGCCATACTCCTTACATATTTTCACCAGCGGTGCAAACTTTTGATGTATGCGTTCCAGTTCGCCCTGGTATTGCAGGTCGGTATATTCTATCTGGTCAAATTTCTTTTTGTCGGCATAGTTGCCTGGGTTTACCCGCACTTTTTCTACAATGCGAGCCGCAACTTCGGCAGCGTTGGGGGTAAAATGTATATCGGCTACCAAGGGGGTAGTATATCCCCTTTGGCGTAATTGTTTTTTTATCTCTGCTAAATTTTTCGCTTCCTTTATGCTGGGCGCTGTAATGCGTACATATTCGCAACCCGCGTTTATCATCCGGATAGACTGCTCGACCGTACCTATGGTATCCATAGTATCGGTAGTGGTCATGCTTTGTATCCGGATGGGGTTATTGCCGCCCATAGGTACATCGCCAATGTTAACCTCGCGGGTAACAAAACGCGAGTACTCGGTTAACGAGTTACAATAACGGCCGGGGAGTAATTTTATAGCAGGAGCATTCATGCAGGTGGTGGTATTTATTTGTTGCAAATTTACAAAAAATGATACTGTTAAATAATTCCTAATTATTTACCTTTCGAAAGTATATTTACACCCAACATGAACAACGAATATTACCTGGTTGAAGGCGAAGAGAAAAAAGGGCCATACACTTATCAAGAGTTAATAAATATGGATATCACTATCCATACAGAAATTATCACGTCAAAAAGTGATACGCCACAATACGCGTCTGAGCTGCCGGAATTTATTGATTATTTTGAAGCGCAAGGTATCTATTTCCCTACCGGGGATAATTTGGCGCCTTATGGTTCAAGAGTATTTGCTTTTATTATTGATTACTTTTTGGTGAGTATAATTGTTGCCATAATTGATATTAAAGCAGGCTGGATAACTTTACCTGCCCAGCCTACGTTTACGCTGCCGTATCCGCAATCTATTATATTAGTGGCCAGTTTTTCTATTACGTTTTTATTATATAACGTACTGCTCGAGCTATCAAAATTTAAAGGCAGCTTTGGCAAAATGCTCTGCAAAATAATTGTCGTTGATATTGACGGACAAAATCTTAAAATCGGAAACTCTATTGTAAGGAACTTAGGCGTATTAGTATCATTAATGATCTATGCCCTGCCTTTTTTAACCGTTTTATTTAATGAGCACAGGCAAGCCTGGTATGAAAAATTAACCAAAGCTTACCAGATATCAAAAACCAATTAATGTTAAGAGATTAGTATCTCTTAACATTAAAGTCGGCCATGCCGCCGCTCATTTTTATAAATAGTTTGTTAGTAGCTGTACTAAATCCTGGGGTTTCGTAGGTATTATCTTTTGTTTTAGTAAAACCTTCAAAATTTGTAGATGACAGGCCGGTGCTGCTAATAATACGGCAAGCCGCAGTTGTTGGCACGCTAATGCTTACTGATGACATACCTGTTGATACCACAACGTTTGTTGCAGATAATGGCTGGCCCAATTTTACACTAAAATCTGCCGCGCCGCCGCTTAGTTTTAATGATCTTACTTTAAACTTAGATAGATCAAAATCAAGCTTGGTAGCACCTGTTTTTACATCGATCTTCCACTCGGGGTTAGGATTTAGTTTAAAAATAGCGGTATTATTCCTACCGTATTTACCATCTTTTTTACCTTCATCATCAAAATCGAAATTAAAGCCATGGCTATTTTTCATTTTATAGGAAAGCACAGCAACCGAGTCTGAATTTGTACGTGTAAGATAATTCACAAAGTGTTTACCAAAGACTTTGGTATCGGCACTAAACAATTGGTTGGTGGTATCGCTTAATTTATACAATGCACCGCCACCGCTTATATTCAATTCGGCAACTTTAATGGCCGTAGTATAAGGTTCGTCAAAAACCTTGCTACCTTCTACTTTTACAATTTTACCGCCGGTGCTGTCGTCATCATTATCGGTATCAAAATTATAGCTGTAATCGTTCCAGCCGTTATGGCGCCTGCCAAAATTGCCAAATAAAATTAAACAAAACCCAATAGCAACAACAGCTAATTTTACAACGGTTGCCCAGGCAGACCGGTTGTTATGGCCAAATATTAAATTTATACCGGCTATCACTATTAATATGGGTATCAAGTATACAAAATTGGCCCAATGAAAGGCTACATAGCCAAAGTTGTGAAGCAGTATAATTGCTCCTATCATTATCAGGACTGCGCCAGGTATTATTTTATCGTTTCTCATGATCGTATTTTTAATAGTATTTAAACTGCCGGAGGGGTGTCCTCTGTTTTATCTTCTGCTTTAGTTTCTGCTACCTGTTCTTCGGTAGTGTTCCAGTCTTCTTTTTCCCAGGGATCTTGTTTTTTGCGCGAAAACATCAACAATAATCCTCCGACAACAAATATCAGCGGCCATAAACGGTGAAATTCCCAATCAGGCAACAGGTCAAAGTTATCCAGCAAAAAGAATGATCCAAATGCTACTAATGCTATGCCTACTATTATCCCTCCATTCGATTTCTTTTTAGGCGGCATCACAAACGGAGCGCCTTGTTGTTGTGGTGGTGTAAACCCACCAAACGGATTTGGCACGCTATAATCTATCGGCCCGTCACCTTGTGGTGGCACAGTATAATCAACCAGGCCGGCGTTGTTAAAACCGGGGCGATTAAAATCATATATCTTTTTAGGCATTACAATCCATAATATAATGTATACTCCTAAACCGCAGCCATGCAGTACCATTGCCAATACAAATGCTGCCCTTACCAGGGTTATGTCAATGTTTAAGTAATCAGCAAGGCCCGCGCATACGCCTGCTATCATTTTGTTATGTTCGTCGCGTTGTAGTCTTTTTTCCATGATCTTAATTATTAAATACGTTTATAATTGCCCGCCAGCGGGTTTTATTATGAGTTGGTCAACATTGGCGCCTTTGCTCATTTTGTAAATGTTTACAATTGCCGATGCTATATCTTCGGGCAAAACCATTGTGTCTTTGTCAACGTCCTGGCCCTTCCATGAGTCTGTTAATGTCGAGCCGGGAATAACCGCAGTTACCTTAACCCCATGCTGTTGCATCTCTAACCTCATTACATTAGTAAGACTTAGCAGTGCAGCCTTTGTTACGCTATAAGTACCGGCATCAACCACCGGGTTTAATGATGCTACCGAGCAAATATTAAAAATATGCCCCTCGCCTGTGGCTATCATGCCTTTACCAAAACGGCGGTAAAGCTCATAGGCCGGCATCAGGTTGGTATTTATCATTTGCTGGAACAAACCATCCGCATCATCCAGTATTTTACTGTACTGGTACATGCCAAGGTTATTAATCAGGATGTTTACACCACCCAATGCCTTTGCGGCATCATTTGCAAATTGTAGCAACTCTGCTTTGTTACTGCCATCCGCAACAGCGGTAAAAACTTTTATGACCGGGTTAATTTGCAGCAGTTCGGTTTTAAAAGCGGCAAGCTCGTCAGCTTTTCGCGAGTTAATGGCCAGGCTGATACCCTCTGTCGCAAATGCGATGGCTATTGCCTTGCCCATTCCTTTAGTTGCTCCGGTTATTAATGCGTTCTTCATATTATAAAAGTAGATATATTTGAGAGAAGCCCCTTATAGAAATCGGGGAACAGGGCAGAATAATCGGTAAAAATGGAAATTTCGCCCGTGTAGTAATTAAACAGTAGGCTTTAAAATATATGCCATGCTAAACAAAACCTAACATATTCCGTTAAATACTACGATACACCCAATCATGTTCAAAAAGTAAAATGTATTTTTAACCCGGTTTTATATGATAGCATGTTTCACAGTTTAGGCAAATACCTACTTTTATTACGATTAAGTTTCCGCAAGCCTGAAAAATTCAGTGTTTATTGGGCGGAGGTAATGCGCGAGATGGTTTCTATCGGCATCGGCTCGTTAGGCATTATCGCTATCATATCACTTTTTATTGGCGCGGCTACAACTATTCAGGTGGCTTTCCAGTTAAGCAGCCCGCTGGTATCTATGACTATTGCCGGTAAAATTGCCCGCGACTCCACCATACTAGAGTTTAGCCCTACCATATCCGCATTAGTATTAGCCGGTCGGGTAGGCTCAAGTATAGCATCACAAATTGGCACCATGCGCGTTACCGAACAGATTGACGCGTTGGAAATAATGGGTGTAAATGCTCCCGGTTATTTAATATCGCCAAAAATTATTGCCAGCATGAGCATGATCCCGTTGCTGGTTATAGTATCTATAACGCTTGGATTAACCGGCGGCTATTTGGCTTGCGTATTTTCGGGAGATATTACCCCCGGCGATTATATTGCCGGTGTGCGCGATGGTTTTGACGGGTTAACTGTACAAGTGGCGCTGGTTAAAGCTATTGTATTTGGATTCCTGATCTCGTCTATTTGTGCTTATCAGGGCTTTTATACTTCGGGCGGGGCGTTGGAGGTTGGGCAGTCATCAACCAAAGGCGTAGTATACAGTTGTGTTATGATATTATTTGCCGATTTAGTTATAACCCGTATAATGCTATGATCGAGATCAAAGATATCTATAAAACCTTTGGCGAGAACGAGGTATTAAAAGGTATATCGGCAAGTTTCCAGCCCGGTAAAAACAACTTGATTATTGGCAGCTCAGGTTCAGGCAAAACAACCTTGCTAAAATGTATTGTGGGCCTGCATGAGCCTACCAAAGGCGATGTTTTTTTTAGTGGCGAGAACTTTACCGACATGAATTTTGAGCAGCGCGTACCTATACGTACCCACATTGGTATGTTGTTTCAAAACTCGGCCCTGTTTGATTCTATGACGGTTGAGGAAAACATTATGTTCCCCCTAAACCTGTTCACCCAAAAAACCAAAGCCGAAAAACTGGAGCGTGCCAATTTTTGCCTGGAAAGGGTTAACCTGGCCGGCACAAACAAGCTTTATCCGGCCGAGCTTTCGGGCGGAATGAAAAAGCGGGTTGGTATAGCGCGCGCCATATCCATGCAGCCTAAATATTTATTTGTTGATGAGCCTAACTCGGGCCTAGACCCAAAAACCTCTATCCTGATTGATGACCTGATCAATGAGTTAACCGAAGAGTATAATATCACCACCGTAATTGTTACGCATGATATGAACTCGGTAATGGGTATTGGCGAGCATGTTATATTTTTACATAATGGCGAAAAATGGTGGGAAGGCAGCAATAAAGAAATTGCCCACACCGACAACAAAGAGCTTAACGACTTTGTATTTGCCAGTAAATTTATGCAGGCCGCTAAAGCGAAGCTTTAGTTGAAGATTGGTTATTGAAGATTAAAGATTAGTGATTGAAGATT
>DHIR01000067.1:3324-5246 GCA_002403905.1 Mucilaginibacter sp. UBA4741 | reverse complement strand
AATCTTCAATCACTAATCTTTAACCCCTATTTCACCAATGTATACTCCCCCCAACAGTCCGTTGTAGATAACGCGCTGATGAATGAATTGGCTAGTTTTGGATCAACAACATTCATCATATCTATGGTTCCGTCGTTTTTCCTGGTGATGACAATGCCAGGCACAAAATCTATATCAATTTGATTAAACCTGATATTATAATTAAACATCACCGGGTCATTTACTGATAACCCAAGCAGCTTAAGGTCTATTGATAATTCGAGCGTGTAAGCCATTTTCTTATTAAATGCGGATGCTGCTCTAATTCCATCAATATTATAAACAGAAACAAGTGTATCAAGGTCGCCTATGCCGCTTACTCTGATAAATTTCGCTTTACCTGATAATTTTGAATTGTTAAGACTCATTAACGAGTCAATCAGTCTGCCGGCATCTTTTGAAGATTGATCTATCAATGCCATACTGTTAACATTAATATTGGGACGGTTACCCGTGTTAAAAACCGGATAGGTAACAGACATCCCGCCGTTGATTGTTTTTTTAATTTTTTTTTGAATAGTGAGCGAAACACCGCCATTAATTATTTTGTTAATAATTTCGGGCTTAACCGCCCGCACCGTTAAATAAAGCTTATTATCATCGTTTGATAGCGTGTAATAGGCTTGTATAGCTTTATTATAAGCCTGTAACCGGTTGTTCCACTCGGTAGCCTTACCGTCTACTCTTATGTTAGTAGGCGCGCGCAGCCCCGTTTCTTGAACATGCGGAAGCTTTTGCGCGTTAGCAATATTAAAAAACAATAAAGCAGGCAAAATGCTTTTAAACAGGGGACTAGTTATTTTTTTCACGAATTGGGGTTAATTGGTTAAATAAATGTACTTATTTAATCCCTATTTTAAAAAAATATTTTGCCAGATAAATTATATTCTATTTGGCTAAAGTATATACTCCCGAAAAATAGGTTGGGTTTGCAAAGCCCAGATTATCCGGGCCGGGATATCCTATATTAACCTGGCTGCCATCGCCGGCGGTATAAACCATTCGTCGCCCGTTGTCTATTACGCTAACATCGCCCGGAGGGCCGTTTACCTGTAATGTATATTTAAATGTTCCCGGCTTATCGGCAGCAAACTTTATATAGCTAAGCGGTATAGCCAGTTCATACGTATAAACTAATTTGGCATCAAAGCGTGCCGTTGCTTTAAAACCTTCCATATTAAAAATAGAGAGCGTACTATCTGCAATTGATGGCTCACCAATAATACCAATAGTTTTTAGCCTGCTCACCAATACGGCGTTATAACCAATCATTACAGAATCGGACATTGCATTGTTTCTATTAGTATCCTTTACCGTTTCGAAAGGGCTTTTTAAATTTAAAAATACAGGGCGTTCTGTTTTTGCATAAACCGGAAAAGTAACCGCCAGTCCACCTTTATTTTGTTTTGGATCTGCCAGTATGGTTAAAGTAATACCGTTTGATATTATTTTCCTGATTATTCTTCTTTCATTAGACTGTATAGTTAAATACAGCTTGGTAGCGCTGTTTGATAACGTATAATACACTTCGGTTGTACGGTTAAACGCCTGGAATTTGTTGTTCCACTCGGTTGGTTTACCGTCAATTTTAATATCGGCAGGTGCAAGTACGCTGGTTGTTTGTATTTTAGGTAGTCTTTGAGCATTTGCAATTATCGAAAATAATAGAGCCGGCAAAAGCAGGGTAAATGGTGTAATTTTTATCTTTTTCACGTTAATATCTGTTGGCGAAATAAAAATACATATTAAACCCTACCCATAAAAAAGTTTTGCTTAATCTAACAAACATGTTACTACCTGGCTAAAGTATATTGGCCCCAAAAACTGGTGTTATTCATTAGCAATTCTGTATCTGATGATCTTCCGCTGCTCATCCCTATTGG
>DHIR01000067.1:2240-3216 GCA_002403905.1 Mucilaginibacter sp. UBA4741 | reverse complement strand
GCTCATCCCTATTGGTATATCGGTAACAGTTGCAGTTTCACCAGTTTTAGATTTAACAATCTTTGCATGATCAGCCATTCCCTTTATCATCAACTCATAAAAGAAGGATGGCTGGCTGTTTGCCGGTATGTTCAAATATTTTAAAGGTATTGCCAGCTCATAATTCAGCGCCCCGTTCTTATCAAAAAGCAAGATGGTTTTAATATCAAATTCGTTATAAACTGATATGGTGCTGCCGGTTTCCTTTATTCCGCCTAAAGCTATCTCTTTCGATGCTTTGGTTAATTCATTATTAGCTATCAATAACAAGGAATCTAACTGCTTTGGTTTAGCATTATGATCAGCATATTCTTTAAACTCTGAATATCGTTGCATAATACCTACTTGTTCTGATTCCGGTATTAGTGGTGAGCCAACTATAATACATTGATCATAATTGTTTCTAGCGTGAGTTATGCTAAATACAATGCCCCACACAATTGCCTTTTTTGCAATAGTAGCATCTTTTGGTTGTACAATAAGGTAGAGGTTATCGGCATCGTTAGCAATAGTATAATAAGCATCAACATTATGATTAAGCGCCTGGAACTGGTTATTCCATTCGGTTGTTTTACCATCGATCTTTATATTTTTTGGCGCATGCAAACTAACTTGTTGTACAGTTGGTAGTTTTTGTGCCGATGCAGACGCACCGATCAACAAACAATTTAAGCCAACCAGGATTAATGTTTTTAATTTTTTCATGATACAGGTTTTAAGATGCATATATAACTGTAAATGAGTTGTTTTATTTTATCCTCCCCGATAAATTCCCTTTTACTCAAGTTAAACTTATTAAATATAGGGTAATCCTTATATTTGCCGCAAACAACTAATCTCTGATCTCCAAACACTAATCTCTAACTAAATGATCCAACTGCTTACCCCTACCCACTGGAAAGATTACGAGCTTATTGATTGCGGCGATTTTGAAAAG
>DHIR01000067.1:0-2109 GCA_002403905.1 Mucilaginibacter sp. UBA4741 | reverse complement strand
TGATTGCGGCGATTTTGAAAAGCTAGAACGCTTTGGCAATGTCATACTAATTCGCCCGGAACCACAGGCCGTTTGGAGCAAGGTTTTACCGCAAACAGAGTGGCAGCGTTTGCATCATATCAGGTTTAAGGGCCGCTCGGCAACATCGGGCGAGTGGGTAAAGAAAAACCCAGCTACGCCTGACAGGTGGCATGTGGAGTATAAAAATCCCGAGGCTGCAATAAAATTCAGGCTGGCATTAACCTCTTTTAAGCATTTGGGTATTTTCCCTGAGCAGGCGGTTAACTGGGATTACATATCGCAAAACATTAAAAAGTTTAAAACGTCTGATCCAAAAGTGCTTAACCTTTTTGCCTATACAGGCGGCGCATCGCTGATAGCGAAAGCCGCGGGAGCAGATACTACGCATGTCGACTCCATAAAACAAGTTGTTACCTGGGGTAATGAAAATATGGAGCTATCGGGCTTAAAAGATATACGCTGGGTGGTTGAGGATGCCCTGAAATTTGTAAAGCGCGAACTTAAACGCGGCAAAAAATATAATGGCATTATCCTGGACCCTCCCGCTTACGGCCACGGGCCAAATGGCGAAAAATGGAAACTGGAAGACCACATTAACGAAATGATGCAGGACGTGGTACAACTACTTGATCCTGAAGAACATTTTTTAATACTGAATACCTATTCGCTTGGCTTCTCGGCAGTTATAGTAGAAAATTTGATAAGAAGCGCATTCCCTAAAGTACAGAACTTAGAGATAGGCGAACTTTACCTGCAAGCAACATCGGGCATAAAATTACCGCTGGGCGTATTTGGTAAGTTTTATAAACACAAATAACCGTTTTGTGGATAATTTTAAGTGACCGAACGGTTTAAAAGATGTTATTTTGCATCTTGTATAATACTATCAAGCCGACACTTCACAATTAGCTGCAATACAACACAAAAACAAATTCATTAAATGAAAAACATTTTTTTATCAGCAGTATTATTGCTGTCATCGTTAGGTTTATTCTCTAACTGTACTCAAAATAAACCAGGCGCCGCAGATGCTAAAGCAGCAACTAAAACTGCTGCTACCGCTGCTGAAAGTACTGAGCCTGCTCCCGGAGATACAACCGTTAAGGTAACCTACCCGCCCATTAATAAAGCCCAATATGATTCATTAATGAAACGCATGGCCCATGGCGATACTACCGGCAAATGGCCCGTTAAAAACACACCCTACCCTATACCCGGCGCTATACTGCCTTATAAAAGGGTGGTTGCTTATTATGGTAACCTATACTCTAAAAAGATGGGCATTTTAGGCGAATTGCCCCCTAACGAAATGCTGGCCAAATTAAAAGGCGAAATAAAGCATTGGGAAAAAGCAGACCCGCAGGTACCTGTACAACCTGCCCTGCATTATATTGCCGTTGTAGCCAGTGGCGACCCGGGTAAAGATAAAATGTACCGTCACCGTATGCCGTTTAAGCAAATTGATACCGTTTTGTATTTAGCTAAAAAAGCACATGCCATTGTATTTTTAGATGTGCAGGTGTCTTTAAGTAACATCCGTACAGAATTGCCTTTATTAGAAAAATACCTGATAATGCCGCAAGTACATTTTGGTATGGACCCTGAGTTTTCTATGAAAGATGGCTCGCTTCCGGGTAAAAAAATAGGCACTTATGATGCTAATGATATTAACTATGTATCAGGATACCTTGCTGGACTGGTTAAAAAATACAATCTGCCTCCAAAAATATTAATAGTACACCGCTTTACTAAAAAGATGGTAACAAACTATCAAAACATTAAACTTCATCCGGAGATTCAATTAGTAATGGATATGGATGGCTGGGGCGAGCCTGATTTGAAAGAAGGCACCTGGCGCTACTTTATCCATAACGAGCCGGTACAGTTTACGGGCTTTAAATTGTTCTATAAAAACGATATCAAAAAGGCACCCCATCACATGCTAACACCTGAGGAGGTTTTGAAGAAAAAGCCTTACCCTATGTATATACAGTATCAATAATAAAAGGGCTCCCGGTGATATCGGGAGCCCTTTTGCTTTTAACGCCATTGCTGTACAGTGTATCAGGGCAGACGCATTAAAATTTG
>DHIR01000268.1 GCA_002403905.1 Mucilaginibacter sp. UBA4741 | reverse complement strand
CATTGAAAATAACCATGTAATAAGATTGGGTGACGAACAAACGCCAAAGGGTGAAAGCGGCGGTTTTAATATTGATTACGCATCAGAGATCATGGTGTTGAAGAACCATATGGAGGCTGAGGGTAAGCCAATTATCAATTCTAATCAGGGCGAAACCATCCTGTCCCAGGGTTGTAACCCTGGCAATCAGGATGCAGGCCCGGTAAGCTCGGCTACAGCAACAACCATTGTCGATGCATCCAATAAATGGCATACTACCATTCGTAATTCTTCTTTAAGCTATTCAGACGCGATTGCTATTGTAGCGGGTCGTGGGGCAGGCCAGTGGCGTTTTATCGCGGGTAATACCAGTAATACTATTAAAGTAGATCGTCCGTGGGATATTATTCCGGACAAAGACAGTTATTATGTAATCATGCGCTGGTCTGCCAGGGCATGGTTGATAAAGGATAATATCCTTGAAGGCAACAACAAAGGAATCTCACTTTACTGTGGAGACTGGGATGCGGTTATAGCTGATAATACATTGATAAATGCTGACGGGATCTATGTTCGTTCAGATCAGCGTATTTCGGGTCCTGAACATGGCCGTTTTAATTTAGGCTGGAACACGGTGATTGAAGGTAATCAGGTAATAAACAATAACGGTTTGCGCCCGGCATACATCGATGCCGTATTAGCTTTGGGCGTTCCTTATACACTGCATGGTATTGGAACCATAGGCCTGGAGATCAGGCATAATTATGTGGAAGTCCATCCGCCTTACAATTCAAAACCTTTTATACCAGCTGAGGGGTATTGGAATTCGGTTGACTCAAAAATACCGCCAACAACCAATCAGATTGGGATCCTGGGAACCATTTTTGAAAGTAATAAAGTTGTTAACGCTGATCTGGGTTATCATCTAAGCTCAAACATCAGCCAGACTATTATTAAGGACCCGGTATACCGTAATGTTAAAGTTAAAAACTCAGACTTATTGAGCCAAAGCCGCAAGAGCGAAGGGACTGTATTACTTACATCCTGTAATAATATCCAAAACGACCCCTTCTGCCAATACTTAACAGGTATTGCGCCAAAAATAGTAAAGGAGCTGGGCGAAGAGGTGGATAGCGTTAAGCTAAAAAAAGTAGTGTTTTATTCAAGGGATGTTAAACTTGATGGGAAAAGTGTACCAACCAATGTTTTCGCGGTGATAGCCAGGCCAATAAAACCAGGTAATTATCCCGGCATTTTGGTGTTGCACGGCGGCGGCGGAACGGCTGAAGTTGATAAAGCGAGGAGATGGGCGGCTAAAGGATATATAGCCGTAGCTATTGATATCCCGGGTATTTGTCCTCCGGATAAAATACCTAATTCATCCGGCGTTTTTAAAACCTATCCATATGGTAAACATCGCTTTACTGCATCACCTGATGTAACTACAAGTACCATATTTGACGCGGCTTTAGCAGGAGTACAGGCATTTTACCTGTTGCGCTCACAGCCAGATGTTATCACAGACCGTTTAGGTATAACCGGTGTTTCATGGGGTGGATATATGACCACCATGGTATCTGGTTTATTAAGTGATGAGGTACAGGCCGCGTTTTCTACTTACGGATCAGGATTTTATGATGCCGGCTCAACCTTTGCGCGCGAGTTAGATAAGATGCCCCTGGCAGAAAAAGATACCTGGCTTAAATATTTAGATGCTGGCAGGCGTTGTAAAAATACCTCGGCTCCTTACTTTGTAGCCTGCGGTACTAACGATATATTCTTTTATCCGCCAGCCGTTATGGCAACATTAAATGCCATAAACGCCCCGGTTAATCATCTTTTTGCTTCAAACGTTAGTCATTCAGCTCCCGTTCCAGGAGGTACTTCTTCGGTTAACAGGGTTGGCTGGTTACAGATGGAACTAACCTATTTTGACTATTACTTAAAAGGTCAGGGCCTGCCGCTTCCAAAGGTATCTATCAATAAAATGCTAGACGAAACCCCTAATGACAGTGCAAATTACACCGTAAAGTTTTTTGTTGATAGCAAAACGCCTTTAACCGATGCTAATATATACTACAGCACAGCTAACCCATTATGGCCTAAACGCAATTGGATTGCGGTAAAAGCTACCGCCTTAAAAAATGGATGGTTTGAAGCGCTTTTACCTGTCACAGCGGTTGGCAAGGGCACCATGTGTTTTGCCAGTGTATCTGATGCAAGGCCTATAACGGTATCGAGTGACATGACTGAATATTATTAAATAATGCTATAAAATTTCAATGGCAATAGGCTGTTGAATGCTTGCAAAATAAATATACGCTTAAAACTTACTTGTTTATATGAGAACAATATCACGGCATATAGCCCTAATTATTTTATTCCTTGCTCCCAGAATTCTTTTGCGCGCGCAAACCATACTGCCCAATATAGCAGTACCTGCAAACTGGAAAGAAAAGGGTTTTGTTGTGACGATTAAGGATCAGCTTAATCATCCGCAATTTTTATGGCCGCAAACCCGGTTAAAATATTTGCTTGATTTTAGCACTGCTCCTGTTAGTCGCGAGCTATTTCACGTAGTTGATGCTGCTTTGGGCAGTCCCGTTGTCTTCCAGTTAACAGATGTGGTGGAAAAGAACGGCATGCTTCAAAAAGCCGTACTTAATTTTGTTACTGATATGCCGTCAGGGGGGGATAAAAGCATACGGTTAACAGCTGGTAGCAGCAAAACAAATACTTCAACTGATAGAAGTGATGTAAAGGTTCAAAAAACAGCACAGGGAATTATCATAAATAACGGCCTGGTAAGGATCCAGATTCCGGCATCGGGCGGTACCCAACTGGTGGCGCCGATAGCAAAATATGGTAATAGCTTAACGTGGTTAGGGCATGGCGAAATGCCATCATCGCTGAAGCTTATCAAAATGACTGTTCAGGAAATAGCCAACGGGCCGTTATTTGCAGAATATAAGGTATCCTATGAATTTAATGCTAACAGGCAATACAGCGCTAACATCAGGTTAGTGAAAGCCGCGGAGTTTGCAGAATTGGAGGAGGATATGAAGGGCTTTAATCCAAGCGATTCTTTAGCCTGGCGCATAGTTTGGGATGGTTTTAAACCGGAGTTTCGTTATACGGCAACCCGCAACGATAATATGAAAGACCCTAAGTTAAGTTTTAAAGGGGGCTATAATAATATTAAATGGGAGCCTATGGAAGGCAATGGCGGCAGCCCCAACGGGTTAAAACACCCTGATATGGATTTTGATCAGCAAAATCAAAAGGGCGGAAAACTGCCGTTCAGCATAGCCGCGTATGATAACTGGATAACCTGGTGGCAAGTAACAACTGCTGCTTTCTGGAATGAAAAGCAAAATACTACTATCGGTTTATTCATTAAGGATACGGAAAAATGGAATGACGGGAAATATGACCTTTGGGTATCAAAATCAACACTAAATATTAACTTCCATTGGCAAAATGGAGTACTTGATTACAGTTTTCCACTGGTACCGGGCACCCGCTCAATAGGTATAGCTTTATATCAGCATGAAAAAGATATTAACCTGGTTAATACAACAGGCAAAGGCTTAACTTATATTGATTACCTGCGCAGATGGTACGGTTGGTTGGGTTATGACAAAGTAAAAAGCTGGGTGCTTACCTATGATAAACCCGAGGATACCTGTACCAAGTATTTTAAAGCTGAAAATATCAATAAGCAATCAGTGCTCTCGCTGGAGCAAAGTATGAATAATGAACTCCGGAGCTTATCTATGTCAAGCGAACGTAATATGGGCCCAAACCCTGTCGGCACCCGTACTTATTACGATAATATTATCCCTGCATATGATGTGCTGATGAACAAGATGGACAATGCACAGCTAACCAAGCTAAAGGCATGGTATCTTTTTATGGACTATGTTTTTATGGACGAATCGCTAATGCCGGTTCGCACTATGTTGGCCGGGCATCCAAACTTTTTGTCTGATATAAAAGGGGTAACCGGCTTGTCTGCTTTTTTATTTCCTAACTGGCCAATGGCCAAACAATCGGCAGATCATTTTGAAAAATTTGTTAATCTTAACTTTAACTATCATATCAGGCCCAACGTTGATCAATGGGATGCTAAAGGAGGTCGTTGGACTGAAAATTTATCAACCTATATCTGGGCTTCTTTAAAGCCTACCGTACGCACCAGTGCCTTATTGCATGATTATTATGACGGGCGTAACCGCCTGGTACAACCGGGTGTGTCTATGTTAGGTGATTTTATACTAAATGCTACAACATCACCTGTACTGGCGCAAAGTAACAGGCGCCTTATACCGCCACAGGGAGCACATTCAAATGTTTATGGTAACATTCCGTCAGATCTGTTGCGCATGTTTGCCCAGGGCCTGGTTTACTATGACCCGATTTTGGCTGATCACTTGCTTTGGGTAACTACAGGTAAAGACGCCCCTTTTGAAAATGGTAAAAGACAAAATCCATGGGCCGATGTGCTTAAAACATCATGGGAAAACAACAGGGGTACCAATCCGCGTTTAACATCAGCAAAATACACAGGCTATGGTTTTGTGTTGCGCAGCAAGTTTGACACCAAGGATGAAATGTATGTTAATTTGCAGCAGATAGATGATGGGCCAAATTACCGCTGGGGACGTGCGGCAGATGGTGGTAACGGTGTTATCTACTATTATGCGCAAGGTAAAAGATACAGCCATAATGGCCAGGAAGATGTGGGTGATGGGCCGTTTGGAGACGTTGAACGCATAACCAATTTTGGTGTAAAGAAAGCCCCGGGCTATAGGCAGTTGGGCCCATACCGTAGTGTAGGCCGTAAGGATTTAACAGAGCCTCTTTATGATTTTGGGGTTGCTCAAATGGCGACTATTGATGCGAACGCTAAAGCCGCGCCCTACATTTCGCGTAGTGTGCTCCAATCAGGCGCCGATTATATTGTGGTACTGGATAAAGTGGGCGGTAAAAATACAGAAGACCGTTTTTCATGGTTCACAGATGCAAATGGTGATTTTCCGGAAATACACCAGTTAAAGCCAGGTGCAACTCCGGTTGATGCTGATATTAAACCGAGTGTAAGTAATTACCATAAAGACCCAGCCGTAATGCCAACCAAGGGTAGGTATTATGATGGCAAAGGCGACTTTTTAACGTTAGTTACACACAAATCATCTATTAAGGCTACCGCTACCGATTATGGTTGTGATGTACAACTGGAGAATGGTCAAACCGATAAGGTTTTCCGCAATGCAAGCATAGTAAACTATAAAAATAACGGCTTTACATTTATCGGCACGGCTGGTATCATTAAACAATTTGGTGATAAAACTTACGCCGCCGCATTGTTTGAAGGAACCACAATTGGTACACCTGCACTAACTATCCAGCTTAATGGTGATATAAAGGCCGGTGTAAGTATGGAGATTACCGCTATCGGTTTAAGAGGTAGGTTCCAGGGAAAAAAAGCATCAACCTTAAAGTTCCTTTTTGCACAAAAAGCCAAAGGAAATGATGTGTTTTATGTTGATGGCTTACCGGCAGATAAAAAACCAGCGGGTGATGGCAGCTTTGAAATAACGTTTACGGCAGGTAAACATAACTGGCAGTACAGCAATGTTGGAGTAGTGCCACAGCCTGCACAAATTTTAAACACCGTGGTTTCAAGCCATAGTGTTAGTGTAAAATGGCAGGCCGTAGCCGGGGCCAATACTTACCAGTTGCAATTGAGTAAAGACGGTGGGGTTAGCTGGACAGATGCAATGGCAAGTGGTGCAAACACAAATGTAACTATTGCTAAACTTGATAATGATACCAAGGTACATGTAAGGGTGATAGCTAAAGGTACAGGTGGCCAGGGCGAACCATCTGATGACTACCCGATTTATGTGACCGATAAAGTTCCGCATGCGCCGGAGGGAATATTAGTAAACCCTAATGGACCGCAAACTAAAATTACCTGGGGCCAGATCTTGGGTGTAAACGAATACAAATTATACAGACGTGAAAAAAGTGTAAAACCACAAGCTTACACCATAATATACAGTGGGTCTGACCGAAGCTTTGCGGATAATAAGCAGGACCCTAAAATATTTGAATATGTGGTAACTGCTATAAACGGCAATGGCGAAAGCTTGAAAAGTGTGATCAGCGATAATGATCCAAACAGCTTCCTGAACTGGCAGCCGGTACCTGGCGAAGGTTTCAGGCGCGACCCCAGAAGCCATGAAAACGGATTTACAGAATACAATCCTTTTATAGAGGATAAGATGCCGGTGCTTACTTATCCCAAAAACGCAGCATCACCAGGCTCCAAATAACATTACTACCTTATATGATAATTATACTATGATAAAATATATTAAATATACGCTTACTCTTTTATTACTTGGTAGCCAAACTTTCGCTCAAAGTCCTTCTTTATCGCAGGAGAAGCCTTTAACGATTGTTAAAATCGTGGCTGATAAAATTGTGCGCGAAACACTTTTTAAATTTCAGTTGGTGCTGGCACCAAATACAAGCCAGTTTGATTGCATACAATTTGTAGATTTTGGCCGCACATTTGGTTTAGGTAAGCCGGGCGTTGCATATGCTTTAAGTCAGCTTGTGAGTAAAGTTGATACTGCTTTTACTATACAGGTAAGCCATAATGACGGGCTTAAAATATGGATAAACGGGCGGGTAGTTTATACAAAAGATGGTGCCAGGAAGGTAAATATAAAACCACGGGAAAGAGATATAGCCCTGGATGATGAGTTTCATGTAAAATTAAAAAAGGGAGTAAACAGTATACTGGTAAAATCAGAAACGCGTGGCAACGAGTGGATCTTTTACCTGCAGCCTAAAGGCGCGTTGCTGGAAGATCGCAAACCGGGAAGCCCCAACCTGACATTGGATGGCATGCCGCAGGTTTCTCCGGATATTGCCAAGTTAACAAATTGGCTGGTAGTGGGCCCTTTTGACGACCATGAAAACAATGGTAATTACACGGGATTAAGCCATAATTATGGCCCGGAAGATGGCTTGGAAGTGGGCAAGCTTTATAGCGCCGGTATAAAAAACACTACCTGGACAATACCTAAAATAGAAATTTTTGGTGATGTAATTGATGCCAAACCTTTTTGGGGAACTTATTATAATTGGAACTATCATGCAGGTGGCGTAGCCTGGGCAATGGCTCACCTGTCTGAAGCTACAGGCGACCAGAAATACAGTGATTTTTCTAATAACTGGACAGATTTTATGCTGGATAAAAAACCATTTGTAGGCTACCAGGTAAATACCTTAAATGGATTTCAGTCAATAGATCATCAATTATTTGATACGCCATTACTTGATTTTACAGCCGCGCCTGCGCTGCCTTTTATTTACCGGTTGGTGGAACATAAGCAATTTGAAAAACGCGGACAATATGAGGCGCTTGTAAAAACCATAAAAGAGTATGTGGTTCATCAGCAGATCAGGCTGCCCGGAGGCAATTTTGCCAGGGAAACTCCTGAAAAATATACTACCTGGGTTGATGATATGTTTATGGGGATTCCCTTCATAGTACAGGCCGCCCTTGAAACTAAAAACCCTAAAGAAAAAGAAGCGCTTTTAAATGACGCGGCCAACCAGATCCTTGCTTTTGATAAACAGCTGTTTGATCCGGCCGTAAACTTATATCAGCATGCTCAATTTACAGCGCATAAAGAGAAATTTCCATACTGGAGCAGGGCAAATGGGTGGGGTATTTGGGCCACTACAGAAGTACTGATGAACTTGCCCGAAAACCATCCTAAACGAAAAGAGATTATGAGCTATTACCGTAAGCATGTGGATGCATTGGTTAAGCTTCAGAATCAGCAAACCGGTTTTTGGTACAATGTATTAAACCGCCCGGATTCATACCAGGAATTATCAGGTACTGCCATTTTTACTATGGCTATTGCACGTGGTATCAACAATGGTTGGCTGGACCGCGCTAAATATGAAAAATCGGCATTGCTGGGATGGAAAGCCATTGTATCATCAGTTGATAATGACGGTACCGTGCATAATATTTGCGTAGGTACGATGACCAGCCAGGATGTAAACTATTATATCAACCGGCCTAAAATTGATGACGATTCGCACGGAATGATCGGGCTTATTTTTGCCGGGATTGAAATGGATAAGTTAATATCTAACAAGACAGACAGGCACCTGTAACAGGGAGAGCAGTAGGGGAAATATTAACTTTTAAAGGCAATTCAGCTTTAGAAATACTTTGATTTAAAAAATAAATTATAATAATATTAAAGATCACCTAACGGAAATTATCCTTCAATGAAGAAACAATTTATGACACCGCGCAAGCTTGCCGGCCCGCTACTGGCCCTGGTTTCGCTTTTGCATTCGGCTTTAACCTTGAGCCAGGCAATACCTAAGCCGGATGCGGCATTTAAAACCAGCCTTAAGCTGGAAAATATAGATCAGGAAACGTACAGAGAAAGTGTAGATGGTAAAGAACAAAAGGTTACCGGCCGCGATGAAAAATCTGTACAACCGCAATGGGTACTTTGGGCAGATAAAAATATTCCAGGCAATAACGGGGTTTATTACGGAATTTCAAAAAAATTAGGCTGGCGGCATTTGCGTATCGGCTTTTTACAGCCGGTTGAGGTAGGATCTATTTTGGTAGAAGGCGGTGGAATACTCAGTGTGCTTAAACCCGGTGCTCCATATCCTGGCAATTTGAATGACGACAGCCAGTGGATTCCTGCACAACGCCTGCTTAACGGGAAACCTACTACTAAAGAGGTTGGATTTGAAGAGTATGGCGTGTGGGTATTGCCTCCGGGTACTAATACCCGGGCTATTCGTTTCTCGCATCAACCCGAAGCAAGTGATCTTAAATATGAAGGCTGGCTGGGCGGCGTAACGCTTGCCGCGGATCGCCTGGCTAATCTGGCCGATGTTGCACAGGTATCAAGCAAAACTAACAGCCAGATGGCAAAGAAGTTAACCAATGGGCTTAGCGACCGGTATGCTACCTGGGAGACCGTAGATGCCAGGCAATTACCTATTGCAAGTGATCCTGTAATTTCCATGCAAAACCCTGAATGGATATTGCTGAACTGGTCGCAGCCGGTTAAAATAAGCAGCTTGGCAGTGCTATGGTCAGGGTTTAGTAAAGCTACGGTACAAACTTATATAGGGCCCGCAAATCAGCACCCAAGAGATGCCCGCGAAAGCCAATGGCAAAATGTGGCAGATTATACCGGCATGGCTTCCGGTTATCCTAAGTTTTGGCCAAACCTGCTTGACTTACATGGCGTTGTTACCACCAGGGCTTTGCGTTTAAAAATTATCGGGCCCTTAGTTGAACCCGGAAATGTAATGGAGCGCACGCATAACGGTACACGTACCTGGCTTGGCGAAATCATGGCCCTGCAATCATTAGGCACTACGCCTTTGCAGCCTGCTATTGCCGCGCCACCGTTGCAAATTACGGCTAACGCGCCAATTGCTATCCCTTTTAAATTGAAAGAACCCGGATACGTAACGCTGGTTATTGAAAATAAAAATGGTGTGAGGGTTCGTAACCTTATCTCTGAAACCTGGTTCAAGGCAGGCGATAATGTAGCTTATTGGGATGGACTTGATGATCTGGGCCGCGACATTGACGCGATGCATCATGGTGTATATAAAATACCCGCTAAGTTTGTAGATCCCGGCGACTACCATGTTCATGGGTTAGTGCGTGGTAAAATTTCAACTACTTATGAGTTTTCTGTATATACTACGGGTACACCTCCGTGGACTACTGATGACCACACCGGTGGGTGGCTGGCAAACCATTCGCCGCCACAGGCTGCAGTTTTTGTACCTGCTAAACAATCGCCATCAGGTAAGCCGGCGGTTTACCTGGGATGTTTTGTAACCGAAGGCCCCGAAGGATTAGCCTGGGTTGATCTGGATGGTAATAAACTGGGCGGTAAAAAATGGATTGGTGGTAACTGGACCGCTGCGCCATACTTAGCCAGGGATGCAGGCGCAAATGCCGATCCTGATCAATATGCTTATGTAGGGTCTTTTTGGGAAACCGACAAACAATCCGGCCAGGGCGAACTACGCATTACCGGGCTTAATGCTGGTACTGACAGAAATATTTTAACCTATAACTTAGGTGCATTTGATTCTAAGAACGGAGACCGTGCTGCCGAAATGCACGGACTATCTGTTAACAACGGCATAGCTGTAGCCAGCTTAACTAAAAAGAATAAGCTGATGTTTGTTGATGTAAAAGCCGGTAAAGTACTGGGAACTACAAACGTAGATGAACCTTTGGGCTCGGCATTTACTGCCAAGGGTGAATTGCTGGTAATATCCGGCAAAAAGCTTTTAAAATTCGCATCCCTGCAAAATATCGAAAATATATCTGCCCCAAAAACGCTGATCAGCACTAACCTCGAAGCACCGATTGGCATTACTTTAGATACAGAGGGCAATATTTATATTAGTGATGGCGGCCAAAGCCACCAAGTAAAAGTATTTACCGCTAATGGTAAATTAATAAAAGCAATAGGTAAACCCGGTGCTCCTGAGGCTGGACCGTATGATGAATTGCATATGCACAACCCGGCCGGTATCACCATTGATTCAAGGCAGCAGCTTTGGGTGGCCGAAAATGATTTTGTTCCCAAACGTGTAAGCGTTTGGACGCTTGACGGTAAATTTGTAAAAGCCTTTTATGGCCCCGGTAAATACGGCGGCGGTGGCGAGGTGGATGCTCATGATAAAGCCAATTATTATTATGCTGATGAGGACCGCGGAGCCATGGAATTTAAATTAGACTGGAAAGCCGGTACTTATAAACTATCAGACGTTTACTATCGTAACCAACCGGATAAGTTTAAAATGTCGTTCCGTAGCGCGGCACCAGAAACTGCATTGTATCATGACGGAAAACGTTACTGGACAAACTGTTATAACAGCAGCCCAACCAGCGGGCATACAGCCGCGTTTTTATTTGTTGACCGTAATGGAGTGGCTCTGCCCGTTGCCGGAATGGGATCTGCAAATCTGTGGGATGTTTTAAAAACAGATGCTTTTAAAAGCCGTTGGCCTGTGGGCGTAGATTTGAATGACCGCGGAACCAAATCTAATTCCTTTTTTATATGGACCGATAAAAATAAAGACGGACAGGTACAGCCCGAAGAGGTTGTTATACAACAAGGAGCCAGTAATGGTGTAACTGTGATGCCTGATCTTTCTTTTTGTATAGCCCGTTTAAGTGATAACGCTGTGCGTTTTGCACCCGTAAACATCAGTGCAGATGGTTATCCCGAATATGCGTTAAATAAACCTGAAGTACTGGCTAAAGGAACTTTACCGGCGGCATCATCAGGAGGTAGCCAGGTGTTAACGGCTCCAAATGGATGGACAATTGTTACACTGGGCATGCAGCCTTTTGATAAATATTCTATCAGCGGCGCGCAAAATGGCGTAGCCAAATGGAGCTATCCTGATGTATGGCCTGGTTTACACGCATCACATGAAGCTCCGCTTCCTGAGCAAGCCGGTGAGCTAATAGGAACAACCCGTCTCTTGGGTGGAATAATGGATAACAAAGGGTCAGAATCAGGGCCGCTTTGGGCTGTTAACAGTAACCATGGTATGGTTTATATCTTCACCAGCGATGGCCTGTTTGTAGCGACATTATTTAATCCCATGCGCACCGGAAAACGCTGGAGCATGCCAATTGCCGAACGTGGAATGGATTTAAAGGATATTACTTTAAGCGAAGAGAATTTCTGGCCTACCATTAGTCAAACTGATGATGGCTCTGTTTATATGGGTGATGGTGGCCGTAACAGCATTGTAAAGGTTGATGGTTTGAAAAATATCCATCGCTTACCAGGTATGGATATAAAGGTTACCAAAAATGACTTGGACAAGAGTCGTGAGTATCTTGTAAAAACAGAATCCATGCGTCAGCAAAGCCAGGGTAGTGGTGTGTTGAACGTTGCTTTAAATACCAAACAAATAACGGTAGATGGTAAACTAAGCGATTGGACAGGCGCTGGTTGGGTTGATATTGATAAAAGGGGCGTGAAAGCTAATTTTAACGCTAACACAAAACCTTATAACGTAACAGCCTCTGTAGCTGTTACCGGCGACAGGCTATATGTAGCTTATCGCACAGGCGAGCCGGAACTGTTGAAAAATACCGGTGAAATGCCGATTGCATTATTTAAAACCGGCGGCGCGCTTGATTTGATGATCGGTGCTGATGGCACTGCTGCTCCTGATCGTTCAAAACCTGTTGCTGGCGATTCACGTTTGCTGGTTACCTTGGTGAAAGGTAAGCCAAAAGCTTTACTATATCAGGCTGTGGTAAGCAATACTAAGCAAAGTGATAAAGTGCCATTTTCATCACCATGGCGAACTATTACCTTTGATAAGGTAGAGGATGTAACCTCTCAACTGCAATTTGGCGGTAATGATGGTGATTATGAGATATCATTACCTCTTGCCACTTTCGGCCTTAAACCAAAAGCAGGCCTTACCATTAAAGGTGATGTAGGTATTTTGCGTGGCGATGGCGCTCAAACATTCTCCCGTAACTACTGGAGCAACAAAGCCACCGGCATAGTATCTGATGTGCCTGCTGAAGCAGAGTTAACACCTGCATTATGGGGCAAATTTGAATTTCAACAATAATATTTTACCAGGGATCCTAAAAAGGATCCCTGGTAATTAGTGATTTTTTTAATAACAAAACAGGCGGGCCAAATTGGGAGGGCACTGAAAAAGCACCTCCTTATTGATGGAATCATTAAAAGCGATTAAGTAGAACCTGATTTTTACTTAATCGCTT
>DHIR01000201.1 GCA_002403905.1 Mucilaginibacter sp. UBA4741 | reverse complement strand
AATCACCAAACCGAGCTATACAACAAGTTAGAAGCAGAAAGAAAAGGCTACGAAACTAAGTTTGCCGCTATTTTTAAGAATCAGTAAGGACTACTAATAGTATTTCAATTAACAACAAAGCCGATGCTAGCATAAATGACATGCGCTAAAATCATATCAGGGAAATCGCTTTTAAAACTCAAGGGTTATTAGGAGGCACCTATGGTGCCGTTAGTTATATTTGGTTCTGCTATAAACAGGCGGCTCCTGCGGAGTCCCGGACTAAAAAGCTGTAATAGTTCCGGCGGAACTACCTGCTTATAGTAGGCAAGATGATATTTTAACGGCTCCAGCGGAGCCTCCTTTTTTAAAAGCGATCTCTCTGAAAATCATATCATTAAATATTTGTTTTCTTAAAATAAGTTAATAACTTAGTGGTAACTAAATTTATCACATTATGAAAAAAATATTTCTGCTTAGCAAATTCTTAGCCTTAGGACTATTAATTACAACGTTTTCCTGTAAAAAAGAAGTTGCTAAAAACCAATTAACATCAACTCTAATTCAAAAATCGGTTGATTCAAATTTTGTATCTATGTCTTTTGCAAGTAATATAGCTGTGCAAAGCACAACAATGAAGAACGGGGCCAATAAACAGTCTGTGAACAGCCTGTTGCCTGTGCAGGAGAAACAAATATTAGATTCGTTAGTATTACCTGACGCTACAAATCCAACCTGCTATGTTTTTAATTATGTGGGTGGCGGGTTTACTATGGTTGCAGCAGATAAACGCATACAACCTATACTTGCTTATTCTGACAAAGGGCACTTTGCCGTGCCTGATGAGCAACACACATCCGGGTTAAATGACTGGCTGTCTGTTAACGACAAAAACATGCAGATACTCAGGAAAAACCCACAAATAAAAGCCCCCCGCAAGGTTATCTCGTTTTGGGCAAAATTTACTAAAAAGGATGTGCTTACGGGGAAACAAACGGTTACTAACCTCCCCCCTGAAGGTTGCATAGAAGGCTGGACCCAATATGTAGTTGGGCCGCTTTTGGTAACCTCATGGGATCAGGGTTGGCCTTATAACGACCTTTGTCCGGCTGGTCATTATTCCAATGATCGTACACCTACCGGTTGTGTAGCAACAGCCATGGCACAAGTTATGTATTACCATCAGTATCCTGCAAGTTATCCGTGGTCATCAATGATAACTTCGTGGTCGGGCGGTACGCCTGCAAATAACTATGTTGCCCAATTGATGCTTGACGCCGGTACTTCGGTAAATATGGAATATTTTGATAGTGGCTCGCATCCGCATATTTACGACCCTTTTATAGGGAATGAATATGTAATTGAATGCTCAACAGCTTTAAAAAACAGTTTCGGATATTCAAGTGCTGATGAAGGTGACTATAACTATATAAATGTTATGAATAATATAGACTATAATATGCCTGTTTTATTACAGGCTGATGATGGTAGTACCGGCCATGAGTGGGTGTGCGATGGTTATACTACCTGGACCGTTCAACTTTGTGACCCCGTTACGGGAGGCGAATATTTATTTTTACATATGAACTGGGGCTGGGGCACATATAGTAGTTCCGTTAATGGAAATTATGGGGATGATGTATGGACAGTTACTGTAGGTTCAGAAACACATTACTATCAATATAATCATCATATGACATATAATATTCATCCTTAAATTTTTAATTATGAAAACGATAGTATTTATTTGCGTTTTAACCACAATGGCAGTTTTAAATTTTTCTTGTAAGAAAGAAAAAAACATCGCTACAACTCCGCCAGAATCCATGGCCTTTGAGTTTATCGGAAAAGATGGTAAAAGTTTAACCACTTCTCTTAGAGATAGCGTAAAGGTTAGTTATGTAGAAAATGGAATTACTATATTTCATGCATTGTCTGTACAAAAGCTTTATACATTTGAATCAAATAGACTTGATACTACAAAAACTTCGAGCAAATACAACGGGTTAGTTATAAATGATGGGAGATTCATGAGCTCTTTAAGCAGCCGTAATCCAAATCCTATTCGTAATTATAACATTTATTTAAACGGAACAAACATGGGAATCCTCTATATGGATTATTGGGGGTATCAGGCCGCTTATCCGAGCCCTTCGTCTAATAATTTAATGTTTAACAGCACCCCTGTTCTAAACGACTTTAGTGGCGACTATTTTTCGCAAGGTTCGCCTATTAATTTATTACAGGTACAATAATTAATTACGATTTGAAAACTACAATATTTATCTCCTTTTTTGTAATAACAGCAATATCAATTTCTTCATGCGCCAAAAAACAATTGGGTACTATACTGATCCCGCAAAATATGCCTTTTGAATTTATTGGTAAAGACGGAAAAAGTTTGATCACTTCGCTCAAAGACAGTGTAAAGGTTGGCTATGTAGAAAATAGCATAACTAAATTCCATAGTCTTATTGTTATGAAACTATATGCATCGAGCGCAAATAAAGGCCCGGACACAACAAAGCTTTCAGTTAAATACAATGGGCTTGTTATAAGTGATGGAGCATTCATGGGTGATTTAAGCAGCCGGAGCCAAAACCCTATTCGTAATTATAACATCTATTTAAACGGAACAAATATGGGTAGCCTTTATATAGATTATAAAGGTTATCTGGAAGTTTCTTCACATTCATCAAGCCTATTGTTTAATAACACAAGTGTCTTAACTGATACTTCTAACGACTATTTTTTTCCGAATTTACCTATCAATTTATTACAGATGCAATAAATAATTACGATTTGAAAACCTCAACAGCTATATATTTTTTACTGATAGTTTGCATGGTGTCTTTCTCCTGTAGTAAAAAACAATTAGGCACGGTAAGGGTACCACCAAGTCCATTTTTCTTTGAAATTATTGACAAAGATGGGAAAAGTCTGGTTACTTCACTAAAAGACAGTGTTAAGGTTAACTACGTAGAAAATGGAACTACTAAATCTTATAACTTAATTGTAAACAAACTTTATGCCACAGGCGCCAATGGCTTCCCGGATACTACAAAGCTTTCGGCCAAATACAATGGACTTTTTGTGCATGACCAATTTATAGGTGTATTAAGCTCTCGCGAGTCAAGCCCTATTCGTAATTTTGAGATCTATTTAAATGGAAAAGATATGGGTACAATTTATCTTTATTTAGATTATGGGGAGAAGACTCTTACTGCGACCTTTACATTTAAAAATATCCCTATTGCACACCTTACTGCTGAGGGCTTACCTATCTATTTATTACCGGTACAATAAATAATTCATCTTAATGGCGTTGCACAGGCCACAATTTTTATACCTTCAAATAAAAATTTATAACCTATGCAACGCCGTAATTTTATTAAAGATACCGCAGCAATAGCTGCGGGTATGGCATTTTTACCAACATTATCGTCATCAGCAGCACCAAAAGTTGTTTATGAACCTGCTGTTTATATCCCCGAAAAGCCAGTAGAAAACAGGATCAAATTTTCTGTTATCGGCATAAATCATAGTCATATTTATGGCATGATAGGCGCTGTACAAAAAGGTGGCGGCGAACTGGTGTCATATTATATCAAAGAGGCTGATCTGTTGGCTCAATTCGCAAAAAAATATCCAAAAGCAAAACAAGCCAAAAGTGAGAATGAAATATTAGAGGACCCAACCATACAACTGGTACTAAGCTCTGGCATCCCCATTGACCGTGCGCCATTAGGTGTACGTGTAATGAAACATGGTAAAGATTACCTGGTTGATAAACCCGGCGTTATCACCCTTGAGCAGTTTGCCGAAGTAAAACGCGTGCAAAAAGAAACTAAGCGCATTTATTCGATTATGTTTAGCGAACGGTTTGAAAACAGGGCAACAGTTAGAGCCGGCGAGTTGGTTAAGGCCGGAGCCATTGGCAAGGTTATACAAACCGTTAACCTGGCACCCCATAAAATGAGCCCCGAAACCAGGCCCGAATGGTATTTTGATCCTAAATATTGCGGCCCTATTCTTACTGATATTGGCTCGCACCAGTTTGATCAATATTTGTTTTTTACCGGCAGCACAAAAGCCGAGGTTGTAGCATCGCAAATGGGTAATGTTAATCACCCGCAATATCCAAAACTGTATGATTTTGGTGATGTTATGCTGCGCGGCAACGGTGGTATGGGCTATATCAGGCTGGATTGGTTCACCCCCAACGGTGTAAGCACATTTGGCGATGGCCGCCTGACCATACTAGGTACAGAAGGTTATATTGAAGTACGCAAAACTATTGATCTGGCAGGCCGCCCCGGCGGCGATCATCTTTTCCTGGCTAATCAAAAAGAGATCAAATACTTTGATTGCAGTAAAGATCCGCTCCCGTTTGGCGGGCAATTGGTTGATGATATACTTAACCGTACTGAAACCGCTATGCCGCAGGCACATTGCTTTTTAGCAACAGAATTGGCTTTGCTGGCAACTAAAAAAGCGGAGATAATTGATGTGCATTTGTAAGTTAGCAGTAGGCCGCTTTATCAAGGCTGCCTACTGCTAACCGGCAACTGCCAACAGTTTTATCACATCATCAGTCACTCCAACCTCTCCTATCCCGGGGAAAATATATTTGATGCTAATAGCGTGCGCATCGGCAACCGTATCGGTCATAGCATCTGTAGCAAAGGCTATGTTATAACCCAGTTCGCTAGCCTGGCGGGCGGTACCTTCAACTCCCTTGCTGGTTGATACACCTCCTATTACAATACCGGTAACATTTCTCTTTTTCAATTCATCATCAAAGGCAGTTTCAAAGAAAGCGCCCCAGGTATGTTTGGTAATAAAAATATCGGTGGGTTCTGTTTTAATTTCGGGAACAATTTCCAGCCAATCGGCAGGCGGTGCAGGGCGCGGTGATGCAGGCTCTTTACGTGATTTTGTCCACGCGCCTGCCGGGTTAACATTTACTATAACTATAGGCTGCCCCGCTTTACGGAAAGCGGCTACCAGTTTGGCCGCGTTTGCCAAAACTCCTTCTATAGGATGTGCTACCGGGTAGCCCACTATCCCCTTTTGCAGATCAATTAATACCAATGCTGTATTTTTATCTAATGCGGTTATCATAGTTTTTTGGTGTAGAGAGCAAATTTACCTGTTTGTTATTATCAACTTTGTAAAATCAAGGTTAGGTAAAATTTAGTAAACACATTTGCAGCTACATTGTTATATCATCAAATACAATTATAACGTCATGGCAAATTTCCAGGAGATCATCGCATCAGAAAAACCGGTATTGGTTGATTTTTCGGCCGAGTGGTGCGGCCCATGCCAGATGATGCCCCCAATTTTGCAGCAGCTTAAAAGCAACATGGGCGATAAAATAACTATTATAAAAATTGATATTGATAAAAACCCTGCCGCGGCAAATGCGTATAAAATACAAAGCGTGCCTACCCTAATGATATTTAAACAAGGGCAAACTAAATGGCGGCAAAGTGGCGTGGTACAAGCCAAGCAGTTACAGCAAATTATAACACAGTATTTATAACTATAACTTAACACGGGCTTTACAGCCGGCTATTATATTTGACTACAGACTTTTAATGCAGAAATTTTGTTGAAATATACTAATTGCGTTATAAGGCTGTTATAAATAATACTGTCTAAGAAAACTAAATTATAAATCTCTTAAAACCGGGGGGTACTATGTCACAGCAAGCACAATTTATACCGCAGCGCCAGTTCCACGTATTAGTAAACGATGCTAATGAAGAGCATAACTTAACTGTTTTGCCGGGCACACAAAACAATTTTAAAGTAATTAAGGAAGGTGAGGTTTTGGGCGAGGTTAGCTACACGCCGCAAAGCAAAATTGTATGCTATAAAGGCAAACTAAAAAAAGCCTTGATGGACCAGCTGGAGAAGCACATCAGTAATTATTATTCGTACGCTTTTTAAGGCTTACTCAACAAATACTTGTTTTTGCGTAACATCAATTACGCCTTTGCTATTATCAAGGCTTAGGCGCACTATTATGTGGTACAGAAAGTTTTCGTAAATGTATATGTTATCCTTTTGATCAGATCCCTTGAAAAACATGGTTAACCCTGATATTTTTGTTTGGCCAACCAGGTTAATCGCATCCTGCATATTGGGGCTTACATAACTTACTGTACGTAATATTGAGCCACTGGACGTTTTAAAACCAGCACCGATGATAATGGTTTCCTTTTTATTGGTAAAACCCGGCGTTTGGTAATGTTCTATAAAAAATCCGTTTACCTCTTCGCCATATTGCAGGCCCCATGTTTTACCCGAAGTAAGGTTACTACCTGCTTGCACGTTGTTAAGGCTGGTTAAATTTATTAAGTTAAGCAAACTAATGGTTTGCCCGTACGAATGTGCGCAGCATAAATAAACTAACAAGGTTAACAGGTGCTTCTTCATTCGTTTTAATTACAGGGAGTAATAAGGCCTAAAATTAACAAACTTTTATAAATAATACCATCACCTGGTATACCAGGCCATTAGCAATAATACCATTTGGTTATAGGTATTCATACCATGCGGCTGGTTATTAGCTTTTAAATAATCATCATAAAAGATACTACTTATTATACCTACCCTGCTGGCATAAGCTATCCAGTAGGCTCGTTGTGCCCGTAAATCAGCACGTACAGCTTTTGTTATATGTGTTTTTAATTCGTTATTGGCTACAGTATCCCTGCGGCGCAGGGCGCGCATACATTCATTTAAAGCGCATTGGTAGGCCGAGTATCGCAACAACCTATCCTTCGAGCCAATACCCGCCAGGAAGCCGGCGAAATTAGCTTCATCCTCGGGTCCATATCCTATCTGATGCGACATTTCATGGCAAGCTACAAAAGGGCGCTCAAAATAAGGCATCTGGTAATTCATTTGAGCCTCGGTGGTAAACGGATTATAATAGCCAGATGTACCTAAATAATTCATCAGCGGCGTAAGCAGCGATGGTTTTATATGGGGATGATAAGCACGAAAACTAACCGAGTCTGCCGATATTTTACTGATGGCATTTACCGCGGTTTGATAGATCTGGCTGTTGGTTTGCAAGGTATCGTCATGCGTAATACGCGCACGGGCGGCATTAGTGCTGTCAATAATAGTGCAGGTAACGTTTTGCAAGTCGGCAGTGGTAAAGCTGGTATCGCGCAAGTTTAGTCGCTTACCTGCCGATGGCCTGAAATAATTTAATCCCCAAAATAAGTAAAAAATCAGCAGGCCGGTTTGTACGCCTATAATAACGCCAAGTGTTAAAGTACCCGCCCGTTTAAACTGCTTTTTAAAAAGCAGCCCTATTAATTTACAAGCCAAATAAATTAACCAGATAACAACTACGATATAAATAACATCGCCAACGCTAAACGGAAAGATGTTAAGCACCGGGTGTATTACCTGGTAAATAAAAACATATACTCCCTGCGAATAATACCGCTCAACCGCAGACGGATGATCCTCGAACACGCCAAACAAAAAAAGCGCTATGGCTAGTATCGCGATAGCAATTAATTGTTTTTGTATTTTATTTGGTTTGATAGGCATCTATAATACAAATATAGGTTTAGTGCAAACAAAAATAGCGATGGGTACTAAACCCATCGCTATTTAAGCAAATTACTTTATGTAAGTTATTTTATAGATACAGGTATAGAAGTTGTATCCCATACCAATTCAAAGCCTTTAGCTGTTATTACGTATTTTAAACGCTCGGTCATATCAACCGTTTTTGGCATAACAGTTGCAACCACTACATCCTTTGCAGGATCTTCGTTTGCAGCACCACCGCCTTTTATACCCCACTGGCCGGTTTGCGAGTTAAATGTAATTGTAAACTCTTTTTCGCCGGGAGTAACAAAGAATGAATATGAACCTGCAGGTAATTTTTTACCTTCAACCATAATGTCTTTATCGGTAGTAAATTTGGTAGCCTCGTTTGCACCGGCTCTCCACATTTTGTCGTATGGCTGTAAGCCGCCATAAATTTTACGACCTTTTACAGATGGCGACCCATAGTTAATACTGATGTTGGCACCATGTACTTTGCCGCTCACACTATCGCGTGGGCTTGCTACCATTTTGCCTTTTTGCGCAAAGGCAACAGTCGAGATTAAAAGAGCAATTACAAACCCTGCAATTGCTTTTAATTGAAATACTTTTTTCATGTTTTGGTTAAAATTGATTTACAGTATAAAGATAGCTTGAATTTTGATTGCCACCAACCCTGTAAAAATGATTTTTTCCACTTAAAATTAAAACCAACTAGAGTATAAGATGTTATAACAACTGATTCACATTGCAGTTAGGAATTGACTGAGGGTTTCATAGCCCGAGGTTAAACAATTGTTGTGAGTTGGCCCTTGCCCAAAAGGCAAGGGTTTTTTTGTGCCTTTATGCCGTATCACACACCTAAAAAACCTATTATTACACTTTATTTGCATGAATGAAGAATACCTATAAGCCCATTTATTTATTACTGTTTGTTTTGGCATTTGCGGTTAACATAGCCGGCATAAATGTTAAATTTTTTACAGACGACCCCGGGCTGTATGCATCTATAGCGAAAAACCTGATCTACAAACACGATATTTTACAGCTTTTTACCTACAATCAGGACTGGCTGGATAAGCCGCATTTCCCTTTTTGGATGGCCATGTTGAGCTTTAAGCTGTTTGGTATAAGCGTATGGGCCTACCGGCTGCCTGCACTAATCTTCTTTTTAATAAGCGCCCGGTACACTTACCTGTTCGCCCGTAAATATTATGATTGGGAGGCCGCAGCTGTCGCGGTATTGATATTGATGACCTCGCAATACGTCATCATGTCGAACACAGACGTACGTGCCGAGCCTTACCTGATGGGTTTGGTTATAGGCAGTATTTATCATATTACCAATTTAGAGGATAAGTTTAGAGTAAAGGATCTGTTGCTGGCCGCCCTGCTTACCGCCTGCGCTATCATGACCAAAGGCATATTTGTAATCGTAGCTATATATGGTGCGTTGCTGGGTCAGCTTATTTTTAAGAAAAAGTTTAGTAGTCTGTTCAGCTTAAAATTTATAGGGTTGTATTTGTTGACACTGATATTTACTCTGCCCGAGTTTTATGCCCTATACCTGCAATTTGACTTACATCCCGAAAAACAGGTTTTCGAGCGGCATAATGTATCGGGCATTAAATGGTTTTTATGGGATAGCCAGTTTGGCCGTTTTGTAAACAGCGGCCCTATCAGCAGGTCAAAAACCGGTGATATTTTCTTTTACCTACATACCTTACTATGGGCGTTTGCGCCCTGGTGCCTGTTGTTTTATTATGCGGTTTATAAACGCCTGCGTCAGATCTATTACAAAACACAATTGCCCGAATATTATACGCTATGTGGCGGTTTAATACTACTGTTGTTGTTCTCGTTATCCAAATTCCAGCTGCCGTTTTATACCAATACGGTGTTCCCGCTGTTTGCTATAGTTACGGCGCCTTATTGCTATAAGCAACTATCTAAATTTGGCACTAAGTTCAGGCTCATTAACCAGTGGATATATATTGCTTTACTTACGCTGCTGGTATTTGTTATCAACTTCTTTTTAAAACCTGCAAGCTTTACGTTTTTTGTTATTGACTGCGGGGCTTTTTTCCTACTGATAACATTAATAAACAAACAGGTTAAGGATCTCCATAAAAAAGCATTTTTTATTAACTGCTGTGCTGCGCTATTTGCTAATTTTTATTTAGCTACGGTGCTATATCCAACTGTAGCCAGCTATAGCGGGCAGGTTGCGGCGGCCGGATACCTTAATCAAAGCAAATATGCTAACTATAGTGTTTATACGGGCCGGATGGAAGACAATGTCTTTCAATTTGAGTGCAATAAGCCGGTTGATTTTGTGCCGATAGAGAAATTCAACACCATAAATCCAAAAGACAGTACTGTGTTTTTTGCTACACAATACACCTTAAATTATTTAATCAACACGCATATCCCCTATCGGATGATACGGTCATTTACAAACTATTCGCAAGAGCGGATATTGCCGCAGTTTGTAAATAGCGCTACGCGGGAGAAGGTACTGGATAAGGTCTATTTGATTACAAAGTAATATCGAATGATGAATTTCGAATTTCTAAACTACCAACACTAAAAGATCACAAACTTTTGCTACAAGAGCCATCGGCTCGCCCAATATTGTATTCTAGGTTTCAACCCGTTGAATACGCATAAACACAAACCCGAGTGCCATAGGCACGATCCATTTTATATGGGCCGAACCTATGGTTCTCCCTTATCTTTTTTTTATCTTCAACGGATTAAAATCCGTTGCTATAATATTGGTCGAAGCTACGCTTCTGATTGGTGCATAAATTTTTTATCAAATCAATATTGTTCGATATTTTTCTTTTATTCGCCGCCGCCGTTGATCATATCAGACACAATACCTTTGCTGTCTTTACGCTCGGCCAAAAGCACGCCTAATATATGGATCACAATAAAACCCAGTATCAGGTACATAGTAAAACCATGCACATCTTTAACCGAATTGCGTATGGATTTATAGGGCTCAAAAAAGTCCTCGAAAGCCAAAAACAAACCTGTTACCGCCATAGTTATCAGCATTAAATAAAATATGGCATATAGGGTTTTAACAATCAGCTCGTGCCAGGCTAGCTCTCGTTGTTTTTTGGTGATGAAATAATGGTGGTAAGCGGTTTTTATAACACGCATCAATTTTTTATCGGCCAGTTGAAAAAACTCTAAAACAAGTCTAAAAACAAGCAATGTCACCAAAGCATATCCAAAATACACGTGTATACCCCATACATTATCGCTCATTGCATGAGCTACAGGTTGAATTTGTTTATCAGTAACCGCCGATCCTGCCTTTTGCAACTCGTTTTTAATAAATGCACCATTTGATCTGTCATCCAGCAGGGTTGAATTTATCAGGACAGTTAACAATGAACCAGTAATAACAATAGCATTTAACCAATGCCAAAGACGTAGTGAAAACGAATATTTTTTTATTTGTGTTGGATTATTGATATCCTGCTTAACGGGTTCTATTGCGCTCATGGTAGCTATTTATGTTGTGTGCTAAACTGATAATTTATTTCGATTATACATAACAATCTTGTTGCAATTTAGTAGTTGTGGCGTTGCTTCAAAATAAATACAGAATTTATTTGTACGTTTAGTTAACCTAAAAACAAACACAATGTTTAAAAAATTACTTCTTGGCGCTTTACTATTTGGATATACAACAGTTAAAGCGCAAGATAATTACGAGATACAGGTGTACGGATCTGAAACGGTTGAGAAAGGCCGTACCATGCTGGAGTTGCATAGCAATTTTACTTTTGATGGCAGTAAAACCATTGAAGACGGTGTGTTACCGACCAACCATGTATTCCACGAGACTATTGAGATAACGCATGGCTGGACACCCTGGTTTGAAACCGGATTTTATATATTTAATACTATTGGAAACGATGGGCGCACTAATTATGTAGGCTCACACATACGCCCCCGTGTAGCCGCACCCGATGCCTGGAAATGGCCGGTTGGCGTTAGTGTATCGTTTGAGTTTGGTTTTCAAAAAGCAGCTTATGATGCCAATACCACAACGCTTGAGATACGACCTATTATTGATAAAAAGTGGGGAGGTTTGTATGTAGCGCTTAATCCTACAATTGATAGAAGCTTTGTGGGGCCCGAGTCAAACCAGGGCTTTATATTTTCGCCTAATGTAAAAGCAAGTTATGATGTTAGTAAGGTTGTGGCCCTTGGTTTGGAATATTACGGCAGTACGGGACCGTTTTTTCATTATTACAGCTCAACCGATCAGCAACATCAAATTTTTGTAGCAACCGATCTAAATTTCAGCCCCGACTGGGAGTTTAACGCAGGCTATGGCTGGGGTTTAACCAATAGTACAGACAAATCAATATTTAAAGTGATTTTAGGACGCAGGTTTTAGTAATTAATATTCAGAACCCTCTCCTTTGGAGAGGGGCAGGGTGAGGCTCTACTCCTTCTCCTCTTCCCAATAAATAGTATCTAAAAAAATCGCATTTTTGGTAGCTACAACGGCTTTTACTTTTTCCAGTTCTACTTTTACGTCAGTTTCTTTTAAGTCGCCTTTTAGGGTGTAATGATAAATTATGTAACCGGTTTGGCTGTTAATAAATTTATAATGTTTTTCGGCGGCTTTCATACGGAGTTTTTTGTATAAAACTCAACGTTTCTTAGGCCGGATTGTTTGTAGGCTCAGCAGTATCTTCCTTAATCTTATAAACCAGTACAGCAACCAACGCGCCTAACAAGGATATTAAACCAAATGATACCCTTAAACCGGCCACCTGTGCTATAAAGCCAATAAACGGCGGCACTATTAAAAAACCCAAATAACCAATTGACGATATGGCTGCCAAGGCCGTACCCCCACTCATAGTGGTTGATTTACCTGCCATCTGGAAAACCATAGGTACAATGCACGACACCCCCAACCCTACCAATATAAAACCTATAATAGCTGTTATTGTATAAGGCAGCAACACGGCTAATAACAATCCACCGCAAATAAATACACCGCTAAACCTTAGCAGGTTTTTTATGCCTAAACGGTTTACACCTGCATCACCTACAAAACGGCCCAGCGTCATGGCTATCATGTAAACTACAAAGCCTTCGGTAGCGGTAGCTTTTGATACGTGGATTACTTTTTCAAAATAGATACCACTCCAGTCGTACATGGTGTTTTCGCAGGCCATGGAGGCAAAACAAATAAGTGCGAAGTTGAGTAATGATTTATCGGGCAATGTAAACAGCTTTTTCTTTATCTGTGGTACGGGGGCTTGATAAATGGTTCCTTTAATAAACCAAAGCGAAAACACTACAAGTAATATGCTTACACCCAATAAATGGTAATTGGTACCAACATTATAATACACCATAAAATAGCCCACTGCAGCACCTACAAACCCGGCCATACTCCATATACCATGAAAATTAGCCATAATAGAACGCTCATACAAAGCCTGCACCGCTACAGCCTGCGCGTTGACAGATATATTGAACAAGTTACGCGACACGCCAAAACAGAACAATACCAGCGCTAACTGCCATACATTGGCGGCAAAACCTATGCAAGCCAAAACCACACTAAAAAACAATCCGCCGAAAAACATAATGCGCCTGCTGCTGTACTTGCTTAACAGTTTACCGGTTAATGGCAGCGTAAGTAATAAGCCGACAGGCATGGCAAATAAAATACCACCTAATTGTGCTTCATTTAAATGTAACTGATGTTTTATGGTGGGTATGCGCGAGGCCCAGGACGAATACCCAAAACCCGACAGGAAGAAGAATATCGCATTTGCTAAACGCAATTGCTTTGGGGTGCGCGCGAGGGTTATTTTATCAGTAGCTGTCAAGCTGCAAATTTAAGTACAATTACCGCTTTAGAATAAGGTTACTTTTTATTTTTTAGGTGATGGCCGTTTCAAATATAAAACGCTTAAAATATATAAGCATATCAAGCCCAATAAAAACCCGGCAGTTACATCAGTAAACCAATGCGCGCCAAGGTAAACACGCGAATAGGGTATGCTAAAAATAAAAAACAGGCTTATTACAGAAACCGGCAGCCTGATGTATTTGGGGATAGTTTTAACTTCATACATCAGCAAAGTTAAAAAGCCAAAAAACAGCACATAAAAAAGCACGTGCCCGCTTGGGAAGCTTTGCTGCTGGGTTTTTACTATGATCCTTACCAATGGTTCAGAAGGTCTGGGGCGATCGATCAATAATTTTATGCTTGAACTAACAACACCCGATAGCATCGTAAACATCACAAACAACGCCTCTTTTTTATATTTAAACATATAAAATATTAATGCTGTACCTACAACCATAATCGGCGCGGCAGGCATGTAGCCAACCCAGCTGATTGCCTTCATTACCGTATCTAAAAGCTGATTATGGTGCTCTTGTATCTCTTCAGAAAATTCGCGGTCTACAGAAGAAATAGGGAAGAAAAAAACAAATGCTGTAAGTAACAGGAACCCTATTGCCAGGGCGCCTATTACAAACAGCATTATCCGTTTTCGTTTGTTACTTTGGGGCATTAAACTTTAGTCCTTTTTTATGAAATTTCCTTTTTCATCAAATATTAAATCGCCGCCTTTTATTTCGGCTTCGTACATTGTTTTTCCGGCGGCATCAGTAACCTTACCTGCTTCTTTAATTTTTGCGCCTTTATAATGCGCGGCAACATAAGGTGCTACAGTGGCAGGTAATGAACTAATCGGTATAGCTTTAACAATTTCAATAAATTTACCTGCCGGCGTAAACATCACCGAGTTATCCTCGCCTGATTTACCGCCCCAGTTAGCTTCGTAATTTCCTTTTTCTTTTTCCCAGCCTACTTTAGCGGCTTGCGGGTATTTACTCATTAACGCGGTTTTAACAACTTGCGGTACATCTTTGTTTTTTAAGTCTTGCGCCATTACGCTGCTTGCTGCAATTAGGGCAATGCCCATCAAAAACATTTTTCTCATGATTTCTAATTTTTTAAACAAGTTATAATACCATTCTGTAGCAAAATTGTGTGGTTTATGTAGTAAAACTGTAGTGGTTAAATATAACTGCTTTAATTTTCGGGTATGGCTTGTTGCAAATTATTGCCGTTATCGTCTTTTTCTTTTTTAAATTCAAGTTTACCAAACTTATAACTCAGGCTTATACCAAACGACCGGTAAGGCACTTGCCGCACGGTACTTTGATTGAAATTTGGACCAAATGATGTAGAGGTTTGAGTAACATACTGGCTAAAAGGATTTGCAGCTGTTAAGCCAATGCTGGCCTTTTTATTCATGAACTGCTTGCGCACAGCTATATTATAAAAACCAAATGCCGGCCTCGTGCTTTGCAGATTTTTTTGTCTTGACTGGTAATTTCCAAAAACCTCGCCGGTAAGATCATGCCCAAACTCATAAGTAGCGTTTAAGTTAAGGCGGTAGGCAAATGCAGTAACCGTAGGGTTGCCGGGGTTACTGTTGCTGCGATCGCCGGCTTGTATATTACTGCGCAAATTTAATTTATTAGTAACTGGTATCGAGCCAAAAATATTTATACCAACTTGTGTTTGCGAGCCAATGTTGGCGCGCCTGCTTAAAGACACATCTGTATAATTAGTACCGTTAATATTTAACACCGGGTAAAAAGTGGTGTAAGATTGCGCATCATCTGTATTATAACGATAAACGGCTGCGGCATATATATTACCTCCGCTCTCAAAGTTTTTGCTGTAGCCCAATTCATAATTATGGCCTATTTCGGGTTTCAGGTTAGGATTACCGGTGCTGATATTATGCGGATCACTAATATTATAAAAAGGGTTCAGGTCGCCATAGTCAGGGCGCTCAATACGGTAGCTATAGCTCAACTTAATAGATTGCCCTTTACTAATGGTATGCAGAAATACCAATGACGGTGCAAAAATATTATAACCCGGTATATTGGTTCCCGGAAAATCTACTGTTGTAATGGTACGCTCATACCTTAACCCGGTTTTTATCTGCAAAAAGTGACTAAATAGCTCCGCAGATACAGACATATAAGCCGCATAAATATTACGATGATAATTGAAGCCGTAGGTTTGATTAGGATTTACTATGTAGTCGCCGTTATGCTGTAAAGTATCGGTTAAGATATTACTACTTATCGTTTCAATAACCGTTTTAGCACCGCCTTCTAAGGTAAAATCTTCTGTTACAGGGTGAGTATAGTCTGCGGAGATATTGATCTGGCCCTCCTTACCCGGGTTGCTGCTTCTTATACCGGTAGCAAAGTTGCCGCCAGTTAAATAATCCTGTCGCTGTAAAGCCTCGCCGCTATTATGCCCAAGGCTTGAGTTGTACTGGATGCTAAGCTCCTGCCCTTCTTTTTTAAATGTCTTTTTATATTCTAAACTCATATCAACCGCGTGGTTATGCGAGTTACTGGTTGAGTTGCGCAGGCTAACCAATTGCGATACCAAATTATTAGCCACATACACACCCTGGTTTTGATTAGTTAAACCGTTATTTAAGTTGTTAGATTGGTCATAACTTATTGCAGCAGTTACCTCATCATGCTTGGTTATAGCCCAGTTAAAGTTTATACCTGTTTGATAGCCGCTTCTTTTAAAGCCTGTACTGCCATCTTGTAGTAGCTGGGTAAGCGTATCGCGGGTGTTATTGTAAGAAGTACGTTGCGAACTGCTTTTTCCCAGCGTATTTAATTGCCGGTTACCGCTAAAAAAGGCGTTTACACCCACGCTGCCGCTACGGGCGTTTAAATTAAGCGATGCATTGTCTAACCGGGTACCTACAGATCCATTAACGCTGCCGTTAAAGCCTTGTACTTTGTTGTCTTTTAGTACAATGTTAATGATACCGCCTGTCCCTGCGGCATCATATTTAGCGCCGGGGATAGTGATCACTTCGATGTTTTTGATCTGGCTGGCGGGGATGGATTGCAACGCATCGGCCAAACTGGCGCCGAATATACTGGATGGTTTACCATTGATAAGGAAACGAATACTTGGACTGCCCTGCAGCTCAACATTCCCATCAATATCTACCGTCACCATCGGCACTTTCTTTAATACATCTAATGCAACGCCACCTTGCGATGTTAGATCATTAGCTGCATTGTACACCAGCTTATCAATTTTATTTTCAACAACAGGGGCTTTACCTACCACGTTTACTGCTTGTAATTGTGTTTGAGACGATGAAAGCAAAATTGTACTTAATGATACGGATGAAGCCGTATTACTGATAGTGATTAATGGAATATTGTGCGCTTTGTAGCCAATAAAATCTATCCTTATACTGTATTCGCCTGCGGCGATATTATCGATAGAAAAACTTCCTTTCGCATCAGTTACCGTACCATTAAAAGGGCTTGCCGCTCCTTTTTTAAATAGGCTGATGGTGGCGTAATCAACAGGCTGTTTGGTTACAGAGTCAATTACTTTACCGGTGATCTTGCCATTGCCTCGGTTATTTTGGGCCTTGATAGCTGTAAAAGAAATCAATAAAAAGAGAAGCGTATAAATGTATTTCATAAAATAATTCGACTATTAAGCCATAAAAATGCAGTCCAATGTTGAATTAAATCTGAATTACCTGTAACAATACTATGATTTTTAAAAAATCAACACCAATGTACCACCTATAATTAACGTAGCGGCTATACCTGTTTTTAAAGTAAGCGATTCGCCTAAAAAAACCGCCGCTAAAATTATAGCCAGTGCCACACTCAGTTTATCTACCGGGGCTACTTGCGATACCTTGCCTAATTGCAGTGCCTTAAAATAGCATATCCATGATAGGCCCGTAGCGCAACCTGACAAGATCAGGAACGTCCAGTTTTGGCGGGTGAGGCTGCCAATGGTGTTGTTACTGCCTTTTACAAATACAATTGCCCAGGCCAGTATTATAACAACCACGGTGCGTATAGCAGTAGCCAGGTCGGTATCAACTCCTTTGATACCAATTTTTGCAAAGATGGCCGTAAGGGCCGCGAAGAGTGCCGATAGTAAAGCATATATCCACCACATAGTTTTATTGTTTAGTTTGCTAACATCCATAACAAATCTGTACTAAACTTGTTGCCGTGCGTTTTTATTTATTTGCCCGAATTAATATTATCTTCCAAAAAAAATTAAAACAGACTGTGCAGGAGCAAGTATCTATAACCAAACCATCACACACGGTATTAATTATTGGTATAATTATAGCTATCGTGTTTCCGCTGGCACTTTCTTTATTGATCAGTAATTTATCCTTAAATACTAACAATAAGGTTCTTTACTCGCGGTTTATATATTGGGCCGAAGTGCTTTTTTTATGGTGGTATGCAAAGCAGTGTGAAAACCAACACTTATTGATCTGGAAGGAAAAGCAATCCGGAGCAAAGTTTATTTTAAAATGGGTTATTGTGCTTTATGTACTGGCGCTGGTTGCGTCTGCAATATCAGCTATTCCTTCTATGTTAGGCTATCATGAAAGCAAAAATGTCATAACTCAAATTGCCCGCCTGGTAAAAAACCGCCCGGCACTAATTGTATTTATAGCACTTACCGCCGGCGTTACCGAAGAGTTAATTTTCAGAGCCTATATTCTTACCCGCTTATCTTTATTAATTAAAAACCAATACATTCCGGTTGTTATTTCGGCTATGCTTTTTGCTGGATTACATTATAAATATCATAGCCCGCGCGAATATATTTTTGCATTTTTAATCGGGATATTAATGGGCCTGCATTATAAAAAATACGGCAATATTAAGCCGTTAATTATCGTACATTTTATGGTAGATCTGATAGGTTTGGCAATTATGCAGCACATTATTAAATAATACGTGTTGTGCGATTAAAAAGCC
>DHIR01000260.1 GCA_002403905.1 Mucilaginibacter sp. UBA4741 | reverse complement strand
AAAACTTAACGCATCAGTAATAATATTACATCATGAAATTTAAACACCTTCTACTCCTGCTAAGCGTTTGCGTTGCTGTTAACGCTAACGCGCAATCCAAAAAGAAAACAACCAAAGTTAATACATCAACTACGCTGCCCCGTCCTAAACTGGTGGTGGGTATAGTGGTAGACCAAATGCGTTGGGATTACCTGTATCGTTTTTATGATCGTTACAGTAATGGTGGGTTTAAAAGGATGCTGAATAAAGGTTTTAGCTGCGAAAACGCGAATATAAATTATCTGCCATCATATACGGCGGTTGGGCATAGCACCATTTACTCAGGTTCCGTACCTGCATTGGATGGCATAGCTGGCAATGATTTCATTGTACAGGCAACAGGTAAATCAATGTATTGCACCGAGGATAACTCGGTGGAAACTGTAGGCAGTACATCAGACGCGGGTAAAATGTCTCCGCGCAACTTACTGGTTACTACGGTTACTGATGAGTTGAGGCTGGCAACAAATTTCCGTTCGAAAGTTATTGGGATAGCATTAAAAGATCGTGGTGGTATTTTACCTGCCGGGCATACCGCTAACGCGGCTTATTGGTTTGACGACAAGAGTGGCAACTGGATAACCAGTACTTATTATATGAACGACCTGCCGCAATGGATGAAAGATTTTAACGCTAAAAAACTACCCGAGTTTTATTTAAAGAAAGATTGGAACCCACTTTACCCGGTAAGTACCTACATACAAACCTTGCCTGACGAAAGCAAATACGAAGGCAAATTTAAAGGCGCTGCAAGCGCGACTCTGCCGGTAAAAACATCCGAGTTATATAAAGGCAATTTAGGGATGATCCGCAGTACGCCGTATGGTAACACCATGACGCTTGACTTGGCAATAGCTACCATCAATGCCGAAAAAATGGGACAGGGCCCGGTAACGGATTTCTTAGCGGTGAGCTTATCGTCTACCGACTACGTTGGCCATCAATATGGTATTAATGCTGTTGAAATTGAAGATACTTATCTGCGTTTAGATAAGGATTTGGCGGCCTTCTTCACTTATCTGGATGGCAAAGTTGGCAAGGGCCAATACACGTTATTTTTAACTGCCGATCACGGAGCCGCCCACAATACCGCTTTCTTAAATGATCATAAAGTTCCGGCTGGTTTATGGGATGATGGTGGCGCGTTGAAAGGGTTAAATAAGGCATTACAAGATAAATACAAATCAAACAACGTTGTGTTAAGCCTAACCAACTACCAGGTAAACTTAAATTATGCCGCTATTAAAGCAGACAAGCTTAATGAGGATGCCATAAAAGAAGATTGCATACAATACCTGCAAAAACAGCCCGAAGTAGCTTTTGTGGTTGATATGCAAAAAGCCGCCACTGCCAATATCCCAGAAGAGTTACGGATGCGTATTATTAACGGTTATAGTATAGAGCATAGCGGCGTTATACAGGTTATTTTAAAACCGGGATATTTTACCGGCCACAGTCCTGGCGATGCAGGCCCTACGGGGACAACCCATGGCACCTGGAACCCTTATGATACTCATATACCAATGGTATTTATGGGCTGGGGCATTAATCATGGCAGCACTACCGATCAAACTTATATGACCGATATTGCGCCTACTGTTGCTTCGTTATTGCACATACAGGCACCAAATGGCTCGATAGGGCATACGGTAAGCGCCGTGATAAAGACCGAAAAATAGTATAAACCGATACATTACAGTAAGCTGTACAATCATTATGAAAAAAATAGCGTGTTTGTTTAGCTTACTGTTGATGTCCCTCTTAACCACGGCACAAGTGCCCGATAAAACCTGGTGGACGTTTTCTTATCCCCAAAGCGGGTCATCTACTGATCTGTTAAACCTGCGATACCTCAACGAGCATTTTGCCGGGGAAAACGGTTTTATAAAACTAAGCGCCGATGGCAACTCGTTTGTAAACGGCAAACATAAAGAGATCCGTTTTTGGGCCTGCAATGGCGGCAGTCTGGCTAGTGGGTTTAACAATCAAAAATTGGATAGCCTGGCTAAGTTCCTGGCGAAAATGGGGGTTAACTTAATACGCTATCACGGCGCTATTAATCCCAAAGGTAAAAACACTTCTATTAACGATGTAGATACCGCCGAGGCGCGGAATATATGGCGTTGCGTTGCAGCCATGAAAAAGCAAGGCATATACACTGTAATATCACCTTTTTGGCCTGCCAATGGGCACATGGGCGGCTGGATACCCAAAGAATGGGGCATTGACGGCTACTCGGGCAAGGACGACATGTGGGAGGTTTTATATTTTAATGATAAACTAAAAGCCGCCTATAAAACCTGGGTAAAATATTTATATACCACACCTAATCCGTATACTCATGTGGCTTTAAGGGATGAACCCGCGGTGGCCATTATCCAGGTAGAAAATGAGGACTCGCCTTTTTTTTGGAGCATGAGCGCCATAAAGCCCGAGCTGGCAAAAACGGTAGGCGTACAGTTTTCTAAATGGTTGAGGAATAAATATGGTCAGTTAGAAAGCATTAAAGATACTGTGGCCCTGGTGCCTATTTACGATCTTACCCTGCCACCCAAAGAAAGTACGCAGAAACGGGTAAGAGATCAGGTAGAATTTTACGCGGATAGACAGCGCGGTTTTTATGATGAGATGGTACATTACTATCGTGATGTATTAGGGTGTAAGCAATTAATAAATGGCAACAACTGGCGCACAGCGTCGCAAAGCCGTTTGCTTGATCTGGAACGGTGGACCAATAGCGGCGCGGACGTTATTGCGGTAAATAAATATTTCGACCCGCACCACAAAGGCCCCAACGCGGGCTGGCGTATAGACCCCGGTGATTTTTACGGCGCGCCATCGGCATTAAAAAACCCGGCAGACTTACCAACCAACGTTAAACACGTGGCTGGCCACCCCATGATGGTGACCGAAAGCGGCTGGAACCTGCCCAATAGATATCAAACCGAAGGCCCCTTATTGGTAGCGGCCTACGGCGGACTGACAGGCTTAGATGCTTTCTTTTGGTTTAGCCCCAGCGCTGTAACCTTTGCAACGCAACCTTATTATACCTTTCTTAACATAAAAGGTCAACACCCTTTAAACCGATGGACAACCTCCACCCCCGGCGAAATGGGGATGTTCCCGGCCAACGCGCTGATACAACGGCTGGGCTATGTAAAAGAAGCTAAAGCGGTGGTCGAGCAGCGAACAATGAACAGCATGCTTAACCGCGACATCCCGCCAATTTTTGAAGAGCAATCTTTTGATCCTAATCGTGACTTTGTAATAGGCGATAAAAAGAATGAGGGGCAAGGCAAACTATCGCCGCTAACGTTTTTAACCGGCAACATATCTACCACCTATAATAGTAAAAAAGATACTTTCAAGCTATCGGCTGATCTTGCTCAATTAATCAATACCAAAGAAGGCAAAGTAACCTCAGTAACCGGCGAGCAGGCATTAAATTATAAGGATGGCGTTTTCATGCTAAACACCCCCAAAGCAAAAGCTGTAACCGGGTTTTTAAGCAGTAAAGGGATATTCAATTTAAGCGGGGTGACAATCACCTCAACCAATGAATATGCAACTATTGAGTTGGTGAGTATGGATGGCGTAAATATCGATCACTCAAAAAAAATACTGCTGCAGGTTGGTACTTTATTCAGGCCCACCAATTGGGCCGAAGAACCCTCTACCCTGATGAATAAAAACCAACAACTTACCGGCTTTAAAATAACCAATACGGGTAAAATGCCTTGGCTGGGTATGCCGGTAAATGGGGGCATTATCATTAAGAGCAAGCTCATTAAAAAAGCGATACAACTGGATGTGGCAGGTCGTGCTATTAAACAACTAAATCTGCAAAAAAACGGGGATGGCGTAATGTTGAAACTTCCTGCGGATGCTTATTATATTTTGTTGGAGAATTAAATGTAAGTTTTAATGTACTTTAGACTATCAGTTTTAAATAACGCTGATAAGCCATGTATAAATACACTCTTTTTACTTTCTTGTTATTTGCTTTAGGCATTAATGCTTCGGGCCAAAGCAAGCCCAATTATTTATATAGAATTTATACTGATCAAGGTAAAGCCAGCACGCTAAACTCGGTTGACTCCATAAAGATTACCGAGCTGGCGCATATAAAAGATCAGCTGCGCAATATCCCCGAAAGTTCCAAAAAACAAATCATTGCCAGTGCAGATAAAGCATTAGCCAGCCCATGGGGTGTGTTGCTTTTAACGCAGTATAACGAGTTTAGTCGAAATGGTAACCGGGTTAATTTCGAGAACAAATATTTTGAGCGCCGCAACAAACTTACCGCGCTGTTAATAGGCGAGATTGTTGAACGCAAAGGCCGTTACCTGCCCGAAATAATAAACGGACTAGGCTTAATACTGGAAGAAAGTACCTGGGCGCTGCCTGCCCACATGGGGTATCAAAAAGCCAAGGGCGGCATGGCTGATGTGGATGACCCAATAATTGATCTGTTTGACGGGCAAACCGGGGCCCTGGTAGCCTGGACCCGGTTTTTGCTAAAAGATGACCTGGTTCGTTTTTCGCCGCTGTTATTAAAGCGGATAGATTACGAACTCAATAGACGTGTATTCGAGCCGTATAGTAGCCGCGATGATTTTTCGTGGATGGGTTTTAAAGGTGGTAAAATGAACAATTGGAACACATTTATCAATACTAACGTTTTAACCGCCGCGCTGCTGGCCCAGGAGGATAAAACCAAACGAACTTTGATTGTAGATAAAACTATCCGCAGCCTTGATAATTTTTTAAATGATTACTCGGCCGATGGAGGATGTGATGAAGGGCCATCTTATTGGAACATGGCGGGCGGGTCATTGATACAATATCTAGATCTGCTAAGCACTTTCACTAACCAAAAGCTCGACTTCTCAAAAAATCAACTTTTACATAACATGGGCACCTATATTTACAAGGTGCATATTGACGGGCGTTATTACGTAAACTTTGCCGATGCCGGTGCAATGATTACGCAGGACCCATTAAAAATATATCTTTTTGGTAAGTTGTTTAATGACAAGCAGCTTTTAGATTTTGCAGCCTACGTTTTAAAGATAAATAACTCTGCCAGCGGGTATAACCTGGCCGACATAAGTTCTTTCATAGGTAGCCTGGATGCTAACATCGCATTAAATAAAGCTATCCCCAAAGCGCCGCAACCCCGGCAAAGCTGGCTTCCGGACTTGCAGGTGTTAACATTGCGGCAAAATGCCGTGTCGGCAAAGGGATTGTTCTTTGCAGCCAAGGGCGGCAACAATGACGAAAGCCATAACCATAACGACATTGGCAATTTTATCCTATATAAAGACGGTATGCCCGTAATTGTTGATGCTGGTGTTGGTACCTATACTAAGCAAACTTTTAGTAAGGACCGTTATAAATTATGGTACATGCAATCAGGCTGGCATAATTGCCCTGCTATTAATGGTGTCGACCAACAAAATGGACCAAACTTTAAGGCCACGCAAGTAAGTTATAGCCAAAGCAAAAGCCAAATGAAATTGAGTATGGACCTGGCGGCTGCTTATCCTGCAGATGCGCAGGTAAATAGTTGGTTTAGAACGTTTACATTTAACACCATAAAAGGCGTGCTCACACTTAACGAAGCTTATGACCTGAAAAAGGCAATAGCCCCGGTAACACTTAATTTTTTGGTTGATGGCACTGTTACCGAAGAAAGCAAGGGCCATTTAAAACTAACCAATCCGACTGGGCAAACGGTTTTGTTGAGCTATGACCCGCAGGCATTTGATTTTAAAGTAGAAAACAAACCGATAACCGATGCCCGTTTGGCCAGCTCATGGAAAACAAGCCTAAACCGTGTTTCGCTAATTGTTAAGGGGGATAAATTGAAAGGGAATAAGAGTGTGGTGTTTAAGTAATTCTTTGTAGTGGTTATTATAAATTAACGTGAGTTCGGGTTA
>DHIR01000076.1:29619-31508 GCA_002403905.1 Mucilaginibacter sp. UBA4741 | reverse complement strand
TGGCGACAGTATAGTGTATATCAGTTCTAATATTTCGGTGTAATTACCCACCTTTTCCGGATCGACATTATCAGTCTTTAGATCGGGGTATATTTTAAATTTATTTAAAACCAGCTGGTAAAATTGTGCTTTAATGGTTTTTTCCAATCTCGCACGGCTCTCCAAATATTTAATAAAGGGTTTAAAAGACAAGTGTTCTTCAACAAAGTTTTTAATTTGCACCTGCTCCCTTATATTAATTACCTTACTGCGCATTGTTAAAAGGTTAAACTAAAATTAATATACGGATAAAAACCTTCTTTGGAGTATCCCCCCTTAACTTGAAACAGCGCCATATCTGACGGTGAAAAATATATGCCGCCCCCAAAACCGTTATGCCATTCGTTTGAATGTTCGCCCTTTACCCATACGCGCCCTATATCATATGCCGCTGTAAAGCCAAACTGCCCCGGTGTAATATATGGGAAAAAGTCGCTTAGCTTTATTCTTGCTTCTAAATTATTGTACATCATTTGCTGGCCTGCAAACCGATTTTGCTGAAAGCCGATCAGATTATTTTCGCCCCCTAAAAACATAGATTGATAAAAGGCCGTTTGCCCAAAAGTGATACCGCCACCAAGCCGCTCAGATATAACAAAGTTTGATTTGGTATCAACGCTTTTATATAAAATTGCTTCGGGAATGGCCTGAAAAAAAGTACGCGCCGAACTGCCTAAACCTGCATAAGCCTGCATTCGCACATTTACGTAAACGCCCCAATCTGTAAGCACCTTGTTATTGCGTTTATCATTTATATAAGTAACTACAAGCCCTAAATGCATTTTGTTTTTATAGATGCTGGTACTGTCGTAAGTGTGAATAAGACTGGTATTACCGGTAAGGTGCGGATCATTGTCGATGATGGAATTATAGTATTGTACAGACGGGCCTATTCTTAAACTGGTAGTACCGGCCAGGTTTTGAAAACGTAAGGTCGCATCGGCGGTATAATAGCCAAAGCGGGCCCGGTAATAGTCACGGTACCCGCCGGTTTTATTAAAGGGGGTTTGATTACCCAATCCAAAGAAATTTATAACGTTAGGGAAATAGGTTTTTACCGCAATTTCAGCGTCGGCTTTATCAATTGCGTTAATCCAATCGCCGGTGTAACTAAAACGGGTTGACCTTGTGCCAAACGCCCTGCCAAGAATAAACTGCTGCGAGCTGCCCGGATCTTTACGAAACCCCTGGTGAACATATTTAAAGCCGGCATCGGCATATAACCCTTCATCAATATTATACCCCATTTTTAATAGCGGTATTACCGTATGATATAAATTGGTAGGTATATAAGCCACATTTGATGTGTCGTTAGATATATGTTTATCAATCAGGCCTTGCGCGGCACCTGTAAAAGTAGCAGAGTTAACTTTTTCATAAACATTTACCGTTGAGCTTGCATTCACAATATTATACTGTTTATGGCCGTTACCGCCAATTATCCTAACTTTAATGTGCGATATTTTTTTATCTACAAAAACACTGTCGTCACCTTTTGAGATATAAAGACGCACTTCTTTAGTGACCTTAGGATCAAATATCCGGGAGAATAAAATATTTTTGCGACTCTTTTCGGCGGATACCGTTGTTTGAATAATTATACTGCCATTAAGGGTATCTCTGATGCTGAATTTCTCGCTTAGGTCTGTTGCTTTAATATCAACACGGCGATTAAAAAAACGATAATAGGTTTCGGCGGCGTCAACCAAACTGTTACGCCTTTTTTTCATTAGCGCCAGTAGCTCTTTATGTCGTATGCGGTAAATGGCTAATGGCATTTTGCGCAAAGCATTTTCTAATACCTTATCGGTTAGCGCGGCGGCAAAGGCGCGGGTTACCTGCATCCATTG
>DHIR01000076.1:4908-29497 GCA_002403905.1 Mucilaginibacter sp. UBA4741 | reverse complement strand
TAACCTGGTGTTAAGTGTATGGTCATTTAAATAAAAATCATTGATTGATTTAGAACCTGCATTATAACCTTTTAAATAACGTGCCACCCACTGCCGCGAAGCTATATGGGGTATTAAACCCTGGTTAGTAAAAAATACTTCAGAACGATCATGCGGAACTGCGGTAAAATATCTTATCCCATTCCTTATTTTGGCTTGCCAGCGCCATTGGTCTTCATGCTCATCCCAATCGCCCAAAAACCAATCGAGCAAGCGGGCTTTAAAAAATTCTATGCTGTCTATCCGGTTGTTATAATTAGCATTTAGCAACTTTATCATATTGCCTGTATTGATAGAGGTATCGCTACCCGGTTCGCGCTCATCTATCAGGCATATTTTACCGGCAAACTCTTTTTCGTAAAATCCCAGGTGAGTATCAGGTGCCACCCAGCCAATGGTTGGGGTGGTATGGCTTACTTTAACAACTGCTGCAAGTTCTGCCGCCATTATTGCGCCATACGGGTATTGGGCAGACATGGCATCGTTTAACCATGCTTTTGCGAAAGTTTGCCTTAACGCCTGTGGTAACAATATCAAAGGGTATTTTTCAATACTGCTCATGATATAGCTTTTACCCGCCGCGTTTTTTAGCAACAATGATTTTGTTTGGTGAGTACCACCATAGCCTACGGGTTTTAACCCGCCCTGGTATTGGTCTGTTTTTATAATTGGTAATGTTGCTTTTACCGACCATTCTTTGCGGTAGTTTTCGCCGTAAAGAATGCGGTGCAGTTTGCCAACTTTATCAAAAGATGGATGAGCGGCTATAGTAATGCTGTCTTCTTTAACCACCTGGTCGCTTTTTTCAACCGGGATATGCACCTTAATAAATGGGCGATTGTGAGTGAATACTTTTTTAAATACGCTGTCTTTGGCGGTATTAGCAAAATAGGTAAACTTCATGCTTTTGTCTATCATCAAGTCTACCGTTACATAGCCAGCCTCTTTTAAGGCGAATAAAGAATGTTTGCCTTTTTTAACAACGGCCTGCTTTGCACCTGCACCACTTACTACCTGCATTACACCCCCGTCGTTTATAAATTGTAAGCCATGCTCATGGCCTGACACCCGAACAACGTTCGAGTCGATGTTAAAGACTCTATTGATCTCATTGACCATGGTTTTGTATAAAGGGTGACCACTATCTTCGGGGTTATCAAAAGTGCCACGCAATAGGGGATAAAGCGCGCCTAAACCAGGCAGAGGAATATATAAGCTGCTTTTAACTGATGTTAACGGGAACAAATAATCTTGCCATATATAGCTACCGCCATGGTGACCATAGGTTTCAAACGGGTGATGATCTGCCAGGATAATGATCTTGTTTCGGTTCTTGTATAATAGTTCTCTAAATCTGTCAATAACCTCATCGTTGGTTTTGCAATCGCAATCTGCATCCGGGTTGTCTTTATTGTAAATATATAACCACCATTCCGAGTCGAAGGCTATTACAACCAGGTCATCGTTTATAGTGATTTCGGTAGGGTCGGGGCAGCCTTTTGCAGGTACCAGCTTTAATAGTGAATCTTTTTGCTCCATCAAATACTCGCCCTCTCTTTTTATTTTTGCCAGCCCCTTTGGCCCCATACGGTCCCAATCATGATTGCCGGGAATAAAATATACGGGCGCGCCTGCCGCACGCATGGGTTGATATTGTTGTTGCAGTATTTTTTTTGTCCCTTCTTCTTCTTTACTACCGGGCAGCCCTATACCGGTTGGATAGATGTTATCACCCAGGTATAGTACCGAAGTCTTGCCTTTTAAAACATTCCCCGCGGCGCTTTGCAGCACCCCGTTTTGTTGTTTGCCGAGTTCGCCGGCATCACCAATTAATATAATACGGTATCGTACAGAATCCTGCGCGTGAGTTATAAGTGCGGCAAATAGTAAGGATAGTAAAAAAAACTTTTTCATTAATGTTTGTTATCTTTTATACGCAAACTTTAAAATGTTACCCGGCTGCGGCATATGCCCTTCGTTTGATATGTACATATTGTTTTGATCATCAAAAATTATACCCTCGGGTTGGGTAAATAGATTTTGATCTAATTTATATACGTGCCTTATTTTCCATTTAGCATCGGCTACCACCAAAATTTTATTTACTGATGAAAGTATATACCAATCATTACTTACCGGGTTACGCGTAATTGCCGATGGATGGAAGCTGATCTTATCAACACCCAACAACTCTTCAATATGCTTTACATTTACAGTAAAGTCGCCGGTTTGTTTTACTGAGCCATCGGCAGCTAACTGAAATATAAAACCGCTGCTTTTTTTACTTGTTTTATCTATAGTACAATGTTTGCACAATACGTATACTTCACCGGCATCTGTGGCGTACATACCCTCATACTCACCTTCGGGTAAAATATCTTTGTTTTTATGGAGATTGTTAGTTTGCGGTTTGCCAATTTCTGATAGGGGGATAGTAAATAATACGCCCTTGCTTTGCAGCATAACAACCTGGTTGTTGCTTATAGCTATGTCTTCAAAATCTCCGTTTCCTTTAAACTCGGTGTTCCTGATGGTTTTATCGCCAAGCTTAAAATAAAATACTTTGCCTATGCCATCACTTTCGGCATAAATACGGTCGGTTTTACCCTTATTAAATGCTATGCCCGATATCTCATTCAGGTCGGTCGGTAAGTTGTATTTAGTTGGTTTTGCAAAATCATAACCAATGGGGCTTTCAAAAACAGTTTTTTGTATGCAAGACAGCATAATTAACGAACCTAATATAGCTGCTGTACCCCCTATTATAAATGTTTTCATGATTATTGTAGTTATTTGTTTTTCAGCATTTCATAGATGGCCAATTGCGCCGGTATACCTTTGTCTGCTGATTTTATTTCTGAATTTTCCAGGTTGCTATTTATCATTACCGCCTGTATATTGTCCTGTAGTTGCAGGTTAATTATATCAATAAGCTCTTGTTTTACACCTGCATCCAATACCGGGAAACAAACTTCAATGCGGCGGTATATATTCCTGTTCATCCAATCCGCCGATCCTGCGTACACTACCGGCTGGTTGTTGTTGTTAAAAATAAATACCCGCGCATGCTCCAGGTATCGATCAACAATCCGTTTAACCGTTATGTTTTCGCTCATTCCTTTTATACCCGGTATAATGCAGCACACAGCTCTTATAATTAAATTAACCGGTACGCCTGCTGCTGATGCTTCATAAAGTTTAGCAATGAGTTTACGATCTTCTATGTTATTTAATTTAATGGTTATTCCGCAGGATAACCCCTGTTTAGCATTACGTATTTCATGATCTATTAAAGCTATAAACCGCTCCTGCAAATTAAATTTAGCTACAAGCAGATAAGTGAAATTAATAGGGGCATGCTTTTCTGGTTTCACTCTTTTGGCGAGGAATAAAAACAGTAACTCCACCTCGACTAATATTTCAGGATTAGCCGTCATCAAAATATGGTCGGTATATAGCTTTGTGGTTTCTTCATTAAAATTACCTGTACCTAACAGTCCATAATATTTTAACCGGCCTTCCTCTTCCCGTTTAACCAAAGCTAATTTTGCATGCACCTTTAAGGCTGTAACACTATAAACAATGGTAGCCCCCGCAGCTTTTAGCTTTTTGGCCCATTTTAAATTATTTGCCTCGTCAAACCTTGCTTTTAGCTCGATCATGACAACCACTTTTTTACCTGATTTGGCAGCGCTCATTAAAGCATTTACTATCCGCGAGTTTGATGCTACTCTATAAAGCGTTACAAATATTTCTTTTACAGCAACATCGGCTGCTGCTTCATTAAAAAACCTGAGTATAGTGTTATAGGACTGATATGGTGGGCTAAACAAAATGTCTTTTGCCGCTATATGGTCAAAAATATCGGGCGCTATTATATCCTTGTAAGTAATTGCCGGCCATGGCTCAAAGCATAACTCCTTATTGGTTAGCGGCAAGGCAAACAGATCTTTTAAATTATGGTAAACACCGCCTTCAACCATTGTTGTGTTTTCCAGTTCGAATTTATCTACCAGCAGTTCTAAAATACGTAACGGAAGGCACGGCTGGTACAGAAAGCGGGTGGCAAACCCAAAGTCTCTTTTTTTTAATTGATTTTCAAATTGGCGCGCAATATTGCGGGGAAATTCATCTTTCAGTTCAATTTCTGCATCCCGGGTTATCTTGAAGGTATAGCAACCCACAACCTTCTCATCTTTAAACAAAACATGAAGGTTATCGCGAATGATATCCTCCAGAAAAACAATTACTTGCCTGCCATTTATATCAATACTAAAAAAACGTGGTAATTGGTCTGAAGGGATATTAAGCGCCACCAATTTTTCCTTATCGGGGCCGTTAGACAAAACAACCAGGAAGTAGATGCTGTTATTGGTGGCGTAAAATTTCTTTTTTGAAAGATATACAGGTTGCAAAAATGCCAGCACCTGGCTGTAGAAATATTCAGCAGCTATCGCTTTCTCCGTATCAGGGATGGGCTGATTGTAAACCAACTGTATATTGTGGTGGTTCAACTCTGGCAGCAACTCGTTAACCAGTATGCTGCCAAATTTTTCCTGTTGCAACAATATAATATCCGTTGCGTGATCGGCATCGGGCAGATGCAATAAGTTCTTATTATCCTTTTTCTGTTTGATTTGTTTTGCAGCCAGCAACACAGGGAACCTTATGCGATAAAACTCATCAAGATTTGATGAAAATATGGCTAAAAACCTAAATCGCTCATTTAACGGAACGGTTTTCTTTGCAGCCTCGTCAAGTACCCTATCGTTGAAAGATAACCAGCTCAGATCGCGGTCAAAAAAAGAATCACCGGTTAAACTATGGGGTTCCATTATTTAATTAACGAAGAGATAACAAAAGCAATTACCGAAATTACCAGGCCAAACATAAATACGTTGTATGATGCTCTTAACAATCGGTATTTGCGCCCAAGCACAATACCTTGCGCATAAACATCTTTTATTAAGCTGCCATACAAAAATTCGTTATCGTTTATAAGGGTTATCATTCCGTGGCGGTAAGCGTCAAAATCCATTTTGTAGAAATTGCCAAAAAACAAAAGATTTACATTTCTGTCGTCTATATCCTGTTGCGTAAATGTACCCTGCGATATATTAGGCCGGGTTGCCAGGATAGCAAATACAATTGTTACCAGGTTAACGGTAAGTAATAAAATAGCGGGAATAATTTGGTTGTGGTGGGTGGTCATGTTTCTTAACAACAAACTCAGCAACAAAGAAATGATGATTGCGTTAACAGATATCATAATATGCGCCTTGCTATCGGCCATATTGCTTAAACGCTGATGATTGCTTGATGTTAGCCTGAACATGGTTTCAACACCTTTACTTAGTTCTTGCGTATTTTTGCCGTTTTTAAAAATACGCGTATCATCTTGAGCCTCGGCGAAGGGCATGCTTTCTTCCACATCAAGCGTATCGTTTACTTTACGCTCCAGGTCGCTAAGGTTGTTTTGTTTTGTTTCATTCAATAATAACCGGCAATAATCAGTATGATATTCATGCTCTTCCATCAGCTGAATGGTTTTTTTTCGCCAATCGTCTTTGCTGATGTCGGTGCCATGTATAGTATTAAATTCCTTGCGTAACGACTTCGTTTTTCGCTGAAAATCATCTGTACCTAAATGGAACAGGTCAGCATCGCAAATAATGCTTTGTAAAATATCTGTAGGTTTTTGCGGGAGCTTTGTGGCTAATATGCAACTTGTTATGTGTTGTAATAACTCATCATCAAGGTCAAACCCTTTCAAAAAATCTGTTGCTATTACAGCTCCCTTTGCTTCATGATTCTCTGCACCTGCATAATAAGCAATGTCATGAAACCAGGCCGCAACCAATACCGCAAAATAGTCGCTATCATCCAACTGGTAATGATCGGCTATTTTTTTAGCTGCCGATACCACATCATTTGTATGATCAATATTATGATAGGTGAATTTAGGATTAGAATGGGCTTTATAGTAGGATAAAACAAATTTTTTAACTTGTTGCAATAGTTTGGTATAATTTGTTTTAGTGGACATTGCGTAATATTTATCTATATACAGATAGATATTGATAATGTTTCTGATCAGGGCCCAATAGAAGAGTCGGTTATGAAAATTACTGAAACTTTTAGTTTCTAATTTATAAATAGCGATTTAAAACAGACCAAGAAATTTCTTTTTTTTCGGTTTCCGTTTCTTAACATTTGCAGCCCATGCTTTTACTTTACGCGCTTTTGCAATGCTGTCTTTGGTATGATTAATTGCTGTTGTACTTGGAGGAGGAGTATAACGAAACATAAATGGCACGTATGCAGCAGTTGCTTGTGGGCTGGGTTGATATACTACCTTTTTGGAAGAAAGAGCGTAAACGCTCAAAACAACCAGTATTATTATAAGTACAATTCCTCCGTTAAACAATGATCTGGGTACTGTTATGGTTGATTTTTGGACAAAGAGTGCGGCTTCCTGTAACTGTATCAGTTTTGTTTGCAATGTTTCATTTTCGGTTTTTAATACCACCATATTATTGTCGGTATTACCTGCCGAAACACTGTTCTCTACAATTGCGTCTTGCAGGTACACACCGTTAGCGTAGCGGTTATGGGGCTTCTTTTCAAGGCATTTATAAATGATATTTAAAAGCCAGGCCGGCACTTGCATTTCGTGCTGTTGTTGTGCCGCAGTCCAGTTTTTAGGCAGATTTTCCTTTCGTAAAGTTAATAGATCTGGCACCGGAGATTCCATGTGGGCGATCATCACCGTATTTCGTGCTGTTTCTCCATTGTCATGCAGCGGGAACGGCACACTGCCAGCCAATAACTCAAATAATACGACACCAAAACTGTAAATATCTGTTTGAAACAGTATTTGGCCTTCATTCTGTTCGGGAGCCATAAATTCTATAGCGCCGGCATGGCGCATACTGCTGCGGCGCTCCTCGTCTGACATGATCGACAGACCAAAATCCAGCAACACATAATTGCCCGTCTGAATATTAAGTTTAATGTTATTGCTTTTGATATCACCATGCTTTACACCTACTTTATGGCAGTGCGCCAAGGCTCCGGCCAATTGGTCGCCAAGTTTAATGGTTTCTTTTATACTGAATATTTTCTCATGAGATTCAGACAGCAGCTCACACAAATCAGGGCCTTCTATAAACTCCATCTCTATAAACGGCAATGATCCGCTTTCTGTAATGCCCCAGCTTAATATTTTAACCACGTTGGGGTTAGGTACCTGGTTTACTTTTTTAAGTTTTTCAACCTCGCTTACAAACTTTCTGTAATTTTTGTCGTCAAGACTTTCGTCAGCAATAGGTGTAGGTAAAAGCTTCACAGCGCTTAGGATAGGCCCTATGCGCCTGCCTTTATAAACAGAGCCTTGCCCACCGGTGCGTAACGCGCCCATGTTCTCCAAGCCCTCCATTATTGTAAACACCTTGCTCATTTATCTTATTTTCCTTTTTTATAACTAAACTCAATCACGGCTGTTTCGCCCAAAATAATTTGGTCGCCCTCTGCTAACTGGTGGCCTATCAGGCTCGAATGCAATTTTACCAGGTTATCATTAGTTACCGAACGGATCTTTACTTTATTACCGGGTGGGATGCCGCCTTCGTCAGCATACAGCATAAAGCACCCCTTTTCATTATTCCATTCCAAATGCGCGTGCTGCCGGCTGATATATTTGTTGTGTTCATTATTGACATCGCCGGGGAAAGCTATATGATTGGTCCTGAAAAAGCCACCCTCTACTTGTGCCCTTTTTTCTCGGCCGATATTTAACTTGCCGTCATCAGATTTTATAACATACACCGGCTTTTCGGCTTCTCCATTTAATACCCTGATGTAGGCTGACCCTGATCTTTGGATCACATGATCTTTGGTGCGAATAAACATCGCCGCGTTAATATCCGCTAATTTTACAGCCTCGGGCGGAAATTTTTCATCGAAGTTCACCTCCATTTCCCAATTGCCGGGCAGGCCTATGTCAAAATCATCGGCAATACGTTGCACCTCGTCTTTAAATTTCTCAGGCTCACCCTGATATACGGCAGCCTCATACATGTGTTTATCACTACCGCTTGCAGCTATAAAAAGGTTAATGCCTTTGATATTGCGACCCTCGCCGCCCTCAGATTTTTGAAGGTTTTCTTTTATGCCGCGTAACAAGGCATCGCGCACCGCTTTTACATCGCCGGGGCCATCGTTATCCTGTCCAAATATTTTGAATATGCTCATTTAGTTTAATTTGTTGTTGTGTCCGGCACTTGATTTGGCGCATCTGTATTTTGCTTCGGTTTGACTACATTTAGGTTTTGCGTTTTATCAGGCACAATGCTTTTGATATACCCTTTTTTGATCAGCAACGGAATTACGTGCTTGCCCGCAAGGTGTACCGCATCTGACGATCCTTTGGTTGATTCTATACGGATACATACAACTATGTTGCCTGTACCCTTTGCCATTGGCGCAAAAAACACATACCATCCATCATTAATGCTTTCTTTTTTCCAAATGCGTTCAGGCGTACCTGTTTTACCGGCTACACTCAATCCCAGTATTGGCGCTTTTGGGGCGCTTTGCTCTATCATATACCGGGTTATAAGCGCAGCATATTGCGGGTCGTTAGCAAGCTTGATACTGCCTTTAACGGGCTGAATGGTGTCGCTTACTTTCAATACAAAACGGTTGGCCACCAATTCGCCGTTATTTGCAACGCCCGATACCAATCTTGCAACTGCGGCTGGCGTAGCAATCAGTTCGCCTTGCCCCCAAGCCATGCCCGAAATACCTTTGGCACGCGTGCGGCGTATATTATTTGGATCGTAACGTGGTTTGGTATTAAACTCGGTTTTACGCCAAAACTCGCGCCATTTTTCTTCCTGTGTGGTGTTATCCGGCTGTTTACCATAAAAGTACCCGCCAACGCCATGCAAAAACATTCCGGTTTTTAAATATAAAGTAGCCATGTCTTCCTGCAACTGTTCCTGATTAGCTAACTTAATAAAGTACACATTGTTTGATTTTGCTACCGCTCTTTCTAACGTTATCACACCTGTTTCATCCGGCTCAATGCCTTTGGTGCGTATACGCTCCCAACTGGCAACCGTAAACTTTTTATCGGCAGCGGCTAAACCAAGCTTGTTGAATGATGCCATGGTAGTTAATACTTTAGCAGCCGATCCCGGTTGAGTGGCATAGGTAAAGCCCAGATCGCTTGTGGTGAGCCATTGCGATAGCTTATTTTGCTCATTAACCGGCATCGTTAACAGGTCCCAGTTGTGGATAGGCGGCAGCGGATAAACTGCTGATGCCAATACATCGCCGGTAGAAGGAAGCATAACTACTACCGATACCCTATTATCATACAACGATGTATCTGTCGCTATTGACTTTTGTATCTTAGTTTGCAGGTCGGCATCTACTGTTAACTTTACATCACGGTTGCGGTTTTTAAATTCGGCCACCTCTTTGCTGTTAATACCTGCTATAAGCAATGGTGCCAATGCGCTGTAATCTTTCTTGCTCACCGACATTTCTTTTACGCCACGCGGTAAAAACCGGTCTTCTTTAAACCTACTGGCATGGGTATTATAACTGGCAACAGGCATGTTAAAGCCACGCAATTCTGCCGCGTGTTCATACTCGGCAAAGTAGCCGTTAGTGCTTCCGTTAAAAACGCCGGTATTAACATCGCCCACCCAAAAAAACATCTGCTCTTCAAACGGGTAGTAACGTGTTAGCCTTTTATGCATTGCCGAGTCCAGGTTATAATTCTGGATGCCCGATGAATCTAACAACCGGCGTTGTTTTTGTATCAGCAACGGGTTACTGGTGGCCAGTATCCGGCCATCGCGGTCATAAAGTGTACCGGCCTGTAGTTTGTTCATTAACACCGCAATGCGGGGGTTATAGCTAAACATCCGCGCGCCGCTTCTGTCAGCTACCAACGCGGGTTTTACTATCCATTTGGCATTGCTGAATAAATAACGTGATACATTTACTGTAAGCAGCAATATGCCTATACAAGCCATTGCCAAAGCAGGTACAAGATTGTGGTCCTGCTGTTTGGTAATAAAGCTCATTTGTACAGATGTGCCTTTTACCCGTGATGCTGAAAGTAAAAACCCGGCGGCTATAAAATTTGCCACCAGTGACGAACCACCATAACTTTCGAACGGAAGCGAAACACCCGATAATGGCAATGCCCCGGTTGAGCCACCTGCAATCAGCAAAAATTGCACAAACGTACAAATGCCTATACCCGCGCATAAATAAAATAAAAATGGTGTTCCCGTTTGCCGGCCTATAATAATGGACCGGTGCAGGTAAAGTAAAAATATCAGGAAGATACACACAATACCAGTCCATCCAAACTCCTCACCAATAGAAGGCAATATCATGTCGGTATGTGCCTCGGGGATGGTTTTGGCAAATCCTTCGCCAACACCCTGGCCGGTTACGCCTCCGCTGGCCATGGCCCAAAGCCCATTGGCTACCTGATCGCCGCCGTACACCTCGTTGTCCCAGGCGTTCTGCCAAATGGCTTTTCGGTCAGTTAAGCGCTGCACGGGCCCGGGTATCAATTTATCAAGATGTGGTATTTTATCGATGGTTAAAAAGCCCGCTATGATGATCAATGCCATAATAGCCGACTCGCTTAACTGTTTTCTTTTGAATGCCGTTATAGTTACCAGCATTATAATGGTGGCTAAAGCCGAAAGCCAAACATTCTTAAATATCCAGGTGATGAGCACATAAAAAATAACCGAGCCTGCCATAAACAGGAAATCGCCCCGCGAAAACGAGAACAGGATGATGAAGGTAAAGCAGATCACCATAGCCGGCCCCAGATCGCCCAATATTAAAAACAGGAATAGTGCAACAGCGATGGATATAACCGCGAACGAAAAGAACGAGAACCGTTTTTTAAAACTGGCGTATTCGCTGATAAAGCGCTCGTTAGCGGCAAAAAATCCTGCTAAAAAGATGATAACTAAATACTTTACTATCTCGCTGGGTTGAAAGCCAAACAAGTTAACTTTTACCCCGCTGCCCTCGGGCCCCGAGCCAAAGCGTATGGTTAACGCCAATAAACCAATGGCTATAACTATCCATGGCCAGCCGTTTGCTGCCTTTCGGTTGTTTTTAAAGATCAATAAGCGATAAAGAGCAGAGTCGGCTGTAAAGCGGCGCATGTTAAATAAAAGCATGGCTATCATAGCTGCAAACCCCATTGCAAGGTACATCAATGTGTCCTTAGCCAAAAACCGATCCCGCAGCGGGTCCTGGAGGCTCAGTAAGGTTAAGAAGGACAAGCCGGTAAGTACCATTATAAATGGCAGTATCAATTGGTCGGCGGTGCTGAATTTCCAGTTTAAAATTAAATGAGCCAAAGCAAAGCAGCCAAAAAAGCAAACTACGATGATTAAAAAGGATGAGTTAAATTCGGCCGGCGTGCGGATAATAAATGACCGCTCTTTTTTAAGGATGCTAAAGTCGCGTGTTGATAATAGCTTGATAGTGTGCGGCGCGCGGTTAAAGTTAAAAACCTTGTCGTCGTCTAAATTGTCGGTTCCGGCCGAGAAGCCAAACTGGTAACCTGGCTGTAGTGGTAAAATTTCAAACGCTTTACCGGCCGGCAAATTCTTAAAGGCATAGTGGCCCCGGCCATCGGTACGGGCAAATGCTACCAGCGATTGTAGGTGCTTTTGCTTTTGCTCATCCAGCACATATACTTTTTTTACGCCTGCCGTTTGTTCGGTTTTGGTTGATACCAGGTCTGTTTCTTCATCGTCATAGGTGCTATCCTGTGGCAAGGCCAATTGCAACCGCATTAACACACCCGCAACGGGCGCTTTTTTTTCAAACACCTGCCCGGATATTGAACTGCCGGAAAGACCAACATCGGTAACCGCCGGTAAAACAGGCGGCTTGATTCTTTCCTCAACAAATCGTAACGAGTCATCGCCGGTATACCCCAGTAATGAGCGCGACACAACTACCCTTTGCTGAAACGATTTGCCACCCTGGCTCATAGCCGTATCTGCATTAATATTGTATCGTTTTTTATTTAACTCGCCAATATTTTCAAACTTACTGCCTGCGGTTACCCCATCGGCAATAACTTTTTCAATCAGGTCTATATCGCGCTTGTCCTCAAAATAATATCCTCGTTCTAACAGAGCGCGAACGTTTTTTGCCGGGTTTTTTGCATTGAGGTTTACCATTGTACCGTCTTGTAAACGTTTATCCACATCGGTAAAATTCTTTTGTTCGATATAATATAGCCTGCCAAAAAGCAGGACTAATACAAATCCAATCAACGCAAGGAACAAACGTTCTTTTTTCCTGCTAACCGATGCTATGGTCTCTTGCTCCATTATTTTTGTTTGTGAGCTACAGGAAGCGAGTCGGCCTTAAAGGCTTGCAGGCTACCGCTAATAAATTTATTGCCGGGGATGGCAAACAGGCTTTGCACCGCTACGGAGCAATTATCAAACTTTACGTTTTTTAGTAACAGCGCATTATTATATGCGATGATACCGGTTTTAAAGTTTTTAATGGTTAAGCTATCCAGCATCACCAATTTACATTGCTGAGCAAGGTTAAATGCAGCGCCGTTATAACTGCTATCGGCAACCATCTCGACCTTCCCTTTGACTTTTATAAACAGGGTATCGCGCTTTATTTGAATGGCGCGACTAATACTTATTGGCGAAGAAAACACGGTATCTGTAAGTATAAGCAAGTTCCCCTTCAAGCTATCTATGGTATTTTGCAACTTAATTTCGAGGGCGCTCTGTGGTTTACTATCCATAGGCGTAACCGCTTCGGCAACAACCGTTGTGGTTTGTTTATTTTGACGGTATTGCCAAATGTTGCCCCCTAAAAAAATAAGGACTAAAAAGGCCAATATCACTACTGTTATTCCTTTACTTTTTTGCGACATTGGTTCGGTGTTGTCTTGTTGTGTAATCGGCGTGCGTACTATAACCGTGTCAGCCGCTATCGGCTGTTCATTTTTTTTTTGATTAACCGTCGGCATGGTGGCATCATGTTTTAGAGCTTGCTTATTGTTTTTTACTAAAACCACCGTAATGTTATCCTTGCCTCCTTTAGTATTTGCAGCATTAATCAGTTGGTAGCCCTTATCTTTTAATGAAGATCCGTCCGGTGTAATTATCGCGGCAATATCAGAGCTTGCAACCATATCGGTTAAGCCATCGCTGCAAAGCAACAGCATATCGCCCGGCAAGAAAGGCGACTGACCTGTCTCGATATAATCGCTGTCTTTAGCAAGGTTGGCTTCAAACCCCAGCGCCTTGTTAATTTCGTTTCTTTTGGGGTGCGCCATAGCCTCTTCCTCGGTTATCCGGCGCGATTCTTCTAAAAAACCAACAAATGATTGGTCGTGTGATATCTTGATCAATGAATTATCGCGCAGCAGGTACAACCGTGTATCGCCAATATGTGCGTAATAAAACTGGTTGCGTTCAATATCTACCAGGGCAAGTGTGGCAACACAGGCCATGCTATCGTGTTCTTTAACGCGACTCTTCTCGTCCAGTATCTTTTGATTGGCCTGGTTAAAACAATCTATCATTATCGGGATGATCTCGCCAGCGGGTTTGCTTAACCGTTGCAGTATGGCCTCGCGGGCCAGTTCGGCCGCAATTTCGCCACCCGAATAGCCGCCAACGCCATCAATAACACAGGCAATGATAAATTTATTGTCGGCAGTAGCCTGCGCAATAAACGTATCCTCATTATTCTTTCTTTCCTTACCGGTATCGGTTAGTCCGTAAAACTGATCAGCCATTGTTCCGTCGTGAGTTTTTGATATCTAAAAAATGAGTAGCTAATAATATAACAACAATAACCAATAAGCCTGCCGATAGTATTTGTGACATCATACCCTTATGATTTAAATATATTAACACCTACTATGCCGTTAAGCAATATCCGTGAGTTTACCGGCAACTCAACCCACGATGGCGAATTAATATCGCTTTTCTGCACCTCATTCTCATTTAAAATGGTGCGCTCGCCAAACGATGCCAGGTAAAATTTACCATCGGATTTGTTTAACCTAATCTGCAAATGTGGCGTATTTACCCACTCGGTGGGTATTTTAAAGATGTTTGATTCTTCGCGCGTTTCTTCATCACCTGATATGATAACCTCATCGTCCTTCATGATAAATTCAACTTTTTTGCCGGCAAACTGCTTTTCGGGCAAGATGGTCTCAAAACGGGCAAAGGTTTTTTTGCGATCATCGGCCAGCGCATTTTCATCATATTCCAGATCATCGATATAAGGTAATTCATAATAGCCCTCGCTGTAGTAATTAAAACCTTTCAATATGTCCTGGCTTACATCAAATGTTTGGGCTATACCTGTTTGACGGGGTATGAAAGTCACTCTTAAATTCTCTTCTTTTTTTGCACTGCCCGGCAAAAGTTTACCTATAAAACCGATATCTCCGCGGGCGTAATCAGGATGAGATACCAAACGGAAAACCCATTTAGAGCTTGATGGTACCACCGTTTTACCTGCTGCACGGTATTGCTTTAGCTGCTCATAAAACTTCTTTATCGTTTCATTTACGATCAGCCCGAATATGCCCTGCTTGTTGTTCATAAACTCTTGATAATCATCAGAGTTAAAGCTAATAATATATTCGTGGTAAAATACAATACGGTCGGCAAATGATAGTTGGCGAATGGAATCGTTGAACTTATCAATTACATAATTGTAAACATCATCAGGTGTAAGCAACGGTTGCTTCTTTTTTCCGCTGGTGTTTTCGCTGGTTAAGAACCAGTCCTGTAGCCCGATACGTTGCCAGATAGAGTTCTTGGGGTCCATGTAATTAATATGAGGGGGTTAGTGTGCTTTGAATAACATAATTACCAGCCCGGATGTTTTAAACGGTTAATCATTAATTGGCTAATTAATTTTATTGTGTATCTGATGTATCTACCATAGTAGTATCCGGTTGGTGTTGATTCTTCTTTGCTTTTTGTATTTCTTCGTTAATGGTGGCTCGGGTTATCGAATCGGCAATACGTTTTCTCTCCCTGCTTAGGGCCTGGTTTTTTAATAGGTCTTTGGTTATGCTATCGGTATGCCTTGCAGCAGTATCTGTTACAGGGTTTAAAGTCGTGTTGTTTTGATTTGCAGGGTTTTTAAATAACGAGTAACCCGTGTATCCCATAAAACCCACCAGCAATAACATCAATAGGGCAAAAACCGGTTTCGACATCCGGACCATATTACGTTGCTCGGGCTGGTATGTTGCAACCGGTTCAACAACTGCTTGCGGTTCTTGTTGCAATACAGCCCCGTCAACCATTGGGCTATCATTTAATTTTATGTTGGCAATGCTGTGCTGTATAATAGCTTCGTGCAACTCCATACCATTGGCATACCTGTTTTCAGGCAATTTCTCCAGGCATTTGTACGTAAGGTTAAGCAGCCATTGGGGCACATCCATTTCCTGCTCCTTTTGTTTTTTTGGCCATCCTGTGGGCAGGTTTTTCTTCCTCAGTTTTAAAATGTCTGGTACCGGCGATTCCATGTGGGCTATCATCACCGTATTTCGGGCGGTTTCGCCATTGTCTGCCAGGGGAAACGGAACGGTGCCGGCCAATAACTCAAATAATATTACTCCGTAGCTGTAAATATCTGTTTGGGGCAACATTTTGCCTTCGTTCTGCTCGGGTGCCATAAACTCAATAGCGCCGGCATGACGCATACTGCTTCGGCGTTCCTCGTCTGACATGATGGACAAACCAAAATCCAACAACACATAGTTGCCCGAGTGCACATTAAACTTTACGTTATTGCTTTTAATATCGCCATGCTTAACCCCTACGTTATGGCAATGTTCTAACGCGCAAGCCAACTGATCTGCCAGTTTAACTACTTGTTTCAGGGTAAATATTTTATCGTTAGGTGGCGATATTAGTTCGCCCAGGTCTGGTCCTTCTATAAATTCCATTTCGATAAATGGAAAAGCCCCGCTTTCTGTAATTCCAGAGTTAAGTATTTTTACAACATTTGGGTTGGGTATCTCATTGACTTTTTTTAGTTTATCAACCTCATTAAGAAAATTTCGGTAATTTTTATCGTCCGGGCTTTCTGATTGGATAGGCGTGGGCAGAAGTTTAACGGCGGTAATAATAGGCCCTATCCGACGTCCTTTATAAACAGAGCCCTGTCCGCCTGTTCGCAATGCTCCCATGTTCTCAAGGCCTTCGGTTATTGTAAATACTTTACTCATGCGTTAATAGCGTTTATTGTCCTTAATGGCTAACAAATAATTCGGAGTTTAGTTTAGTTGATAGCTAATAAAGTGTGACAGAGGTGCCTGTAATCCAAACGTATCGGCATTAATTCTCTATAAAAACCAAAGGTCTGCATATAATTCAGCAATCTCACTTATACTTCTGATCTAAACCGCTATAGCGTCACTTATTCTAATGACGACAATCATATTTTAAACTTTTATTCAGGAGTACTTTCGTCCCGTAGAAAGTATAATACTTCACAATAAATCTCTTAACTATGAAACCAATACAAGACAAAAAATTCTGGGTGATCGCAACTATTGTATGCTTAATAGGCTATATAGTAGGTTGCACTAAAAAAGATCAGATAATTATTGCAAGTTCTGCCCCAAGTTCAACTACGCTGGTGTCCTATAAAACTACAGTCGCGCCAACAATTGATGGTATAGTCGATGGTGTTTGGGACAAGGCGACTAAAATAGCTATTAATCCAACGGTGCCAGATCCCGGAAATGGATTGTTTACCGGTTATAGTGGCCAATCGTATCCGGCTTCATTAAGATCTATGTATGACGATAAATATATCTACTTTTTACTAGAATATGCCGATGGTACAAAAAGTGTGAATATAAGCCCATGGTACTTCGACCCCAATGCCAATGTAACAGGAAAAACGGGCTGGGCGCAAGAGCCAAGCAGCAAAACCTTTGATGCCAATGGTGTTTTAACCCGCGATGGCTGGGGAGAAGATAAGTTTGCGATGCTTTGGAACATAGATAATTCGACACCCAAATTCCTTACTCAAACTTGTTATGCAAGCTGCCATATATTTACACCGTATCTAGATTATTCGGTAACACCCGCTGTACTTAAATCAAATGCTAACAGCGGCAACCACTATACAAATGGAGCCAGCGAAAAGATTGATATGTGGTGGGGACATTTAAGTAAAGATTTACTTTTTAACCAAATGGACGATAATTACCAGGATTGGGCGGGTGGCCCCGGTGTAACAGGTTTAGATGGCGGCAACGGTAACGGCCGACATGTAGACGGCATTGTGGTTTCTGGTGCATCTGCTACATTCCCCTTCGCACCAACTTATACAACATCGCCAGCACAGGGTTCTGTGAACAATAAACAAACGCTAAAATTAGATGGTACAGGGGCTTCTGTAAGCGTGCCTATGTGGATATTACCTAACGCAACTGACAGTTATTTTATACTAGCATCTGATACGTTGTCTGGCAAAGCTGTTAAAATTACAGGCGTTAACTCTACTGGTGTATTAACCTATAGTGGCGGGACGATTGACCCTACAGTTGGTACAGATTACCAGCGCATTGGTGACAAAGTAACAGGCGGAATTGGCCCAAAATGCTTCCCAAGCTATATTGGTTCGCCTTTGATTGGCGGTAGAGCCGACATAACTGCCGGCGCTGTTTATACCGGTTCGGGCTGGGTAATTGAGTACAAACGTTTGTTAAAAACGGCCGATTTGCTAAAACAAGACATTGATTTTTCAAGTCTGCAGGACCAGGTATTTGGTGTAGCCATCTGGAATAAATCAAATTACCAACACGGGATCCAGCCAAATCTATTGCTCACCTTTCAGAAATAATGGCTGACAGTTCTTTCAACAGATAAAATATAAAGATCATGTCAAAAAAAATAATCGTGATAGGAGTACTGTTGGCGTTTAATTTAATGCTTGTTATTAATGGCTGCACAAAAAACACAACAGTGAGCATCAATAACACACCCGAAATAACTACAACAGTAAGTTTCTCAAAAGATTTAGTTCCGTTGTTTACAAAAAATTGTGCTACCAGCGGTTGCCATAGCGGCACTGTTGCGCCAAACCTTTCGGCTCTTACGGCATATGACGCTTTATTAAGCGCCAGCCTTGTAAATGTCGGAACGCCCGCAAGCAGCGAGCTATACCTGTGGCTAACCGGCAAACGTGCTGTAGCTATGCCAGCGGGCAGCACTAATAATCCGTCAAATATTAACCCGTTGGTGCTTGCCTGGATTAAACAAGGGGCAAAAAACAACTAAAAATTAAACTCATGAAGAAACAAAATATTTATTCATCGCCCATGTCAGGTTTTGTAAGGGTCTGCTTATTGATTGTGCTTTGCAGCAGCTTTACTAATTTGATGGCACAGGATTCTAAAACTAATACGGTTAGTAAAAAGAAAGCACCTGTAAGCGAGGCAACAAAGGATACTACCGAGGCTCCTGTTGCAAAAAAGAAATCATATGTAAAAAATACATTTGAAGGGAATTACTTAATAGACGAACAAACCGTAATGGTGCCTATTAAGGGAACCTTTGAATTTGATATTCAGCATAGATTTGGCACAGTTGAACATGGCACAACCGATTTGTTTGGCTTGTTTGCTACTGCAAAAATGCGGCTTGGTTTCAGCTATGTGCCTATCAGCAATTTGCAAATTGGATTTGGTGGAACCAACGAAAAAATGCAGGTTGATGGTAATTTAAAATATGCAATACTAAAACAAACCAAAGATGGCTCAATGCCGGTTAGCATTACTTACTATGGAAATGTAGCTGCAGATACACGGAAGAAAGATAATACTACGCTATTTGTAACTACTTCTGATAGGTTTAGCTTTTTTAACCAGGTAATAATTGCGAGGAAATTTAGCGATAAGCTATCATTAGAAGTAAGCCCTAATTTTTCGCACTTTAATAACCTGGAAGGATATTTGGATGCTTCAGGGAATGTAATGCCCCTGTTGAAAAACGATAATTTTGGTGTTGCCTTTTCAGGAAGGTATAAAATATCTGATGAATCGGCCCTTATTGTTAACTACGATCAGCCGCTTACTCAAAATCCGGCGAATAACCCGCGCCCTAATATCAGTTTTGGAATAGAAATGAAAACAAGCGGGCACGATTTTGAAATATTTGTGGGTAACTATAGCTCATTGATCCCGCAGAACAATTATGTATATAATCAAAATGACTTTAACAGGAACCAATTTTTAATTGGTTTTAACATATCACGGCTATGGAATTTTTAATATGAAACAATTTTGAAGAAACACGCTTAAGTCAATAAAGAGTTTTAAAAATTTATTTACATCAAAAAAAATATGAAAAGGAAATTAATTTTAGCTATTTCAGTAATAGCATTAGGATGCATGGGGCTTGCATTTACCGCTGTGCAAAAAACTAAACCCTGGCCGGTTCCGGATAAAGATGCAAAAGTAGTAAATCCTGTAAAATCAAATGGGGAATCAATAGCTGCAGGCAAAGCGTTGTACAGCCAGCACTGCGCATCATGTCATGGAAAAAAAGGGCTGGGCGATGGCAGCAAAGCGGCTCAATTAAAAACACAGCCGGAGGATATGTCTCAATCAAAACTACAATCACAGTCTGATGGGTCTCTCTTTTATAAAATATCTGTAGGCCGCGATGATATGCCAAGCTTTAAAAAGAAAATACCGGATACGGAAGATCTCTGGAGCGTGGTAAATTATGTTCGCACATTGAAAAAATAAACAAAACAACAAAGGCCCGGCATAGTACGGGCCTTTGTTGTTTTAACACAATGGCACTGCGGATGGGCTTTGTTAAAATAGTGATATTTGTCACCTGTTTTATTGTCGTAAGTCATACACCCCCCTTTAATAAACCTGTATTTTTACACATTATCTAAATGTACTAAACGAGGTAATTATCAATAAAATGGAAAATAAAAGCAGTCATCCTTCCAGGAGAAGGTTTGTTTGGGGAGTTGGTATATTATCACTTTTAACGGCAGCCGGCTCGGCCTTAAAGTTCCCTTTTCTGAATAAAAAAAGCCGTCCCGAAATTAAAGGTAAAACCGTAAAAATGCTGACACAAGATGGCACGTTGGTTGAGATTGACGCGGCGTTAATTACTGCGTCTCGCAAAAAGGCTACCAATAGCGACCTTCAAAACTGGATAAAAAAATAACAGGCAACCTGCCAACATAACTACAATTATGAACCAAGAAAATAATTCGCGAAGAGACTTCCTATTAACAGGTTTGCTGATTGCAGGAGCCGCGACGGGATGTACAACACCCCAAAAAGATCCATTTGAATCAGGAGCAGAAGAACAGGCTGTTGCTTCGGGAAAAAAAGTAAAACTGTTATCTGTTGATGGCGAAATTATAGAAGTTGATGAAGCTTTTTTAAAGCCGGTACCGCATTTGCCGCCGGTGACAAACACCGAAGCCAGAATAGGAATCCCCGGCAAAAAATTTGTTATGGTAATTGATCTGTCAAGATGTAAGAACTTGAAAAAATGCCAGTCGGCTTGCAATCATGCACATGAGTTAAACCCGGGCGAAAACTGGATAAAAGTTGAACCCATGCAGGAAGCGGCCCATACAGCTCCATATTGGGAGCCAACTACCTGCATGCATTGCGATGAACCCCCTTGTGTTAAAGTTTGCCCGGTTGATGCGACGTTTAAACGGCAGGATGGCTTGGTATTAATAGATAGCGACCGTTGTATTGGTTGCCGTTTTTGTATGGCAGCATGTCCATATTCAGCCCGTGTTTTCAACTGGGGAGAGCCGCAGATTCCGGCAGCAATTGCCGCTCAGCCTTATTCATGCGAAACTAGTATCCCACAAAAAAAAGGTACAGTTAGTAAATGTGATTTTTGCGCAGACATGACCAGGGAAGGCATGTTGCCGCATTGTGTATCAGCATGTCCGAATGGGGTTTTTGCTTTTGGCGATATGAATGAAGATTCGGTTACCAACGGTGCAGAAACGTTTCGCTTTAGCGATTTGATACGAGACAAGGCGGGGTACCGGTTAATGGAAGATTTGGGTACTAAACCAAGCGTTTATTACCTACCACCCGCTGCAAGAAATTTCCCTTTTGAAGCGGGCCTTGAAAATGATAAGCTACAGAATAAGTAATAAACCAGCAACCGATGGAAAAATTAGTATTGGATGAAAAAATAATAAAAGATCTGCTGCCTCAAAAATTTGGCAGAGCAGGCAAAATTTGGGTAGCTGTGTTAGTGGCCATTTGTTTAGTAGGAGCATACGCCTACTATCGCCAGTTGCGATATGGATTGATTGTCACTTCCATGCGCGATTATGTATCATGGGGTATTTACATATCAAATTTTGTGTTTTTTGTGGCGATAAGTTTAGTTGGCTCACTGATAACCGCAGTGTTTAGGTTAGCCGGAGTAAAGTGGGGGTCGCCACTTACACGTATAGCCGAGATAATTGCGGTTGCGGCAATTATTTTTGCTTCACTCATTATCATTGTTGATATGGGTAGCCCCGAGCGTTTTTATAATCTATTTATTCACGGGCGCATCCAATCACCCATCATTTGGGACGTGATTGTAATTACTACTTATTTCTTTATTAGCCTTTTATTGCTGTATTATCCGCTACTGCCTGATATCCAGATCCTGCTTCGTTTTAAGGCAGGCACAAATAAAAAGCTGTATGCTTTTTACAATTATATTGGCTCTTTCTGGAAAAACACCCCTGAACAAATTAAACTTAGCGAGAAAGCCATAAATATTCTTTGTATAGCAATTATACCGGTTGCTTTTACTATTCACACTGTTACTTCGTGGTTGTTTGCTACCACATACCGCCCAGGCTGGGACAGCACCAACTTTGGTGCATATTTTATTGCCGGTGCTTTTTTAGTAGGCGCAGGCGCCGTTGTTGTGGCAATGTACGTTTTTAGAAAAGCCTATCATTTAGAGAATTACATTACCGAAAATCATTTCGAAAAAATGGGCCGCATATTGGTTTTGCTGGCCATGTTATATCTCTATTTCAATATTAATGAGTTTTTGACACCGTTTTTCAAAATGAAAGAATCAGAGTCAGAGTATTTAAATGGCCTTTTTTCGGGGAACTTTGCTCCTCTGTTTTGGTTCGCCATTTTAACGGGGATGATCATACCTACAATTATACTGCTATTTAAAAAAGGCAGAAAGCCTTTGCCTGTTTTTATTGCCGGCATTATGGTAGTAGTAGGCGCATGGTTTAAACGATACCTAATTGTTACCCCTACTTTATTGCACCCTTTCCTGCCTATGCACGATGTTCCGGAAAGCTATCACCATTATTTCCCAAGCTGGGAAGAATGGGCAATCACTATGGGCTCGCTGGCGGGTGCGCTCCTCATTGTAACAATCCTTGCCAGAATATTCCCTATAATCCCAATCCAAGAAACTATAACCGAGCAACATGAAACCACTGAATAAAATATCTTCCGTAATAATAGCAATCGGCTGCTTATTAGTCGGTTATAATGGGTTTGCGCAAGCGCCGGCCAAAGGCGATTTAAGCCTGGGTGTTAATTATTTTATCACTAACAATAAGGTGCCTTATGTATTGGTTAGGGTGAAGACAAAGGTTGACGGCCGTTTTCAGATGGTAGCAGGCATACCCGTTAGTTTGTTTTTAGATAAAGATTCTGCCGGAACCACTATTGGTAAGGTGGTAACTAATGAACAAGGTGAAGCAACAGCATTGATTCCGACATCATTAAAAAAACAATGGAATACCTCACTTAAACACACCTTCCTGGCATCATTTGCCGGAAACAAAAGATATGAATCTGCAAAAGGTGATTTAACCGTAGGTAAAGCCAAAATACTGATCAGTTCCACAGCCGGAAAAAGCATAACCGTATCGGTTTTTGAAATGAAAGACACCGCCTGGATGCCGGTAAAAGGAGTGGAGCTAAAAATAGCCGTTAAACGATTAGGTGGCGACTTACCTGTCAACGAAACACCCACTTTTACTACCGACTCTACCGGAACCGCATCTGCCGACTTTAAAAGAGATAGTATCCCTGGCGATGCAAAGGGCAATATTATATTAATAGCAAAAATTGAGGATAACGATCAATACGGGAATTTATCCATAGAAAAATCTGTACCATGGGGCGCAAAATTTACGGCCATAAATAAGTTTAATGAACGTACGCTGTTTGCTACCAGAGATAAAGCCCCAATTTGGTTGCAGCTCATTGCATATTCCATTATTTTTGCAGTTTGGGGAATATTGGGTTACCTGGTGTTCAATATCTTTAAAATAAAACGTCTTGGAGTGTAAATATGATGCAGATCATTATTGTAGCTGACACCTGTCATGCACTATTACGGCCAATTATATAATATTTGCTAAGCATTAAAATTGGTGTTGCTAACAAACCAAAACCCGCAACGCTACGATAAAGATATATGGCCGCAAATACAACGTTTATCAACTCAACTATACCATGTAACATAGCTTCCTTTTTTGCTGTTGGTATAAATTATAAGAAGACAGATGCCTCAGTCAGGGGGATGTTTGCAATTGGAAGCGAGCAGTATGAAAACATTCTTGCTATCGCCCCATCTTTTGGAATCACATCGTTATTTATTCTTTCTACATGTAATCGTACCGAAATTTATGGCTTTGCAGAAACTGCAGAACATCTTATTAATTTGCTTTGCACTCAGACAAAAGGCAGCGCTGCAGAATTTGCCAGTATGGCTTATATCAAAGCAGAGAAAAATGCAATAGAACATTTATTTCATGTCGGTGCCGGTTTAGATTCACAATTATTAGGTGATTATGAAATTGTTGGACAGTTAAAGCAAGCGGTTAAATTTGCTAAAGAACAAAAATTCATTAACTCGTTTTTAGAGCGTTTATTTAATGATGTACTTCAAGCATCAAAAAAAATCAAAAACGAAACGACATTAAGTGACGGCACGGTGTCGGTATCATTTGCTGCATCGCAATATATTAAAGAGCATGTAACGCCTGTTGTTAACCGAAATATTCTTGTATTAGGAGCCGGTAAAATAGGACGCAATACCTGTAAAAACCTGGTAGATTATTTAGGTACTCATAAAATTACAGTTATGAACCGTACCGAGGAAAAAGCAGCAAGGCTAGCCACAGAGCTTAATATAAATTATGCTTCAATAAATGAACTGGATAGCTATGTGGCTTCTTGCGATATAATTATAACGGCTACCAACGCAGAAAAACCAATCATATTGAGTAAGCAATTGCAGGGGGGCAATAATAAGTTGATTATTGACCTGGCAATCCCACATAATGTTGAAGAATCAGTGTGTAACCTCCCCGGTATCCGTTTGGTAAATGTAGATGAGCTTTCAAAATTAAATGATCTTACGCTTCAACAACGTAAAATGGAGGCTCCAAAAGCTAAAACCATTATTAACGTTTATTT
>DHIR01000076.1:0-4801 GCA_002403905.1 Mucilaginibacter sp. UBA4741 | reverse complement strand
AAAACCATTATTAACGTTTATATAGCTGATTTTATGAAATGGCACCAAATGCGCAAAAACGCACCTATTCTAAAAGCTATTAAATTGAAGTTAAACGAAATGGCTGTTGTAAATACACCCGACCCACTTACGCTCGAAAACTCGTCCTGCATGTTGAGAGCTAACCAGCAGATTATACAAACTGTAATAAATGGCGTTGCCGGTAAAATGCGTACCAGTAATGAGGGAGGCTGTAATTACATTCAGGCTATTAATGAATTTATAGGGATGGTTTATTATTGATATAACTTTTCTTAGGGAAAAGATTTATCAATGTAAAATACCGAATTATAGAATGAGATTATTCAATTTGTTTTTTTGTCTTTAACAACGATTTTATTATCGATAAGCATAAAGATGATTTTTCTTTATAGGTCTTTAAAAAGGCCTATAATTATTACTGTAAAGACTTATACGATGTAACAGAATGAGCAATACTATTCCTGGATTCAATTTATTAGCTAAGCCCACTGGCCCTTTATGTAATCTAGACTGTAGCTATTGCTACTATCTTGAAAAAGAAAAAATGTATCCGGGGAATCAAAACTTCATGATGAATGATGATATTCTGGAGGTTTTTATTAGGAAATACATTCACGAACAACCAGGCCGGGAAGTTACGTTTGTTTGGCAGGGCGGCGAACCATCTTTACTGGGGATAGCTTATTTTAAAAAGGCGCTGAAGCTACAAAAGAAATACGGAAGTGGTAAAGAAATACATAATTCTTTTCAAACAAACGGACTGCTTTTAACGGATGATTGGTGCATTTTTTTTAAAGAAAACAACTTTCTGATCGGTATTTCTATTGACGGGCCTGAAGAGATACACGATAGGTATCGCTTAAATAAAGGCGGAAAGGGAACCTTTTTGAAGGTTATGGCAGCTATAGACCTCTTGAAAAAGTATAAAGTAGATTTCAATACCCTAACTGTAGTGAACGACGTGAATGTTGAGCAGCCTTTAATTGTATATCGGTTTCTTAAACAAATAGGGAGTGGCTATATTCAGTTTATCCCTATTGTTGAACGACTATCGAGCGAATGTCCTTCAAACGGATTATCACTTGTTTTACCGGAGTATAAAGAAGAAGCAAAACTTACATCTTGGTCCGTACCTTCATTAAAGTTTGGGAGGTTTTTGGTAACCATTTTCAATGAATGGGTTAAAAAAGATGTGGGTCGTTATTTTGTGCAAATATTTGATGCCACCCTTGCCAATGAAGCAGGTGAACCTGCGGGAATATGTGTTTTTAGTAAATATTGTGGTGATGCATTAGCAATTGAGCATAATGGCGATGTTTTTTCCTGCGATCATTTTGTTTACCCCGTATACAAGATAGGAAACATTAATACCACCAGTTTAAGAAAGATGCTGCTACAATCCGTGCAAATTAAATTCGGTTTAGATAAGTACAACAGTTTGCCGCAGCAGTGCAAAGATTGCGATGTTTTGCGTTATTGCTATGGCGAATGCCCTCATAACCGTTTTCTAACCACAGCAAAAGGAGAAGCTGGATTAAACTACTTATGTGATGGATATAAACATTTTTTCAGGCATGTAAAACCTTATATGAAGTACATGGCTAATGAGCTAAGACATAAGCGTTCTCCGGCTAATGTTATGAATTTAAAATAGCTATTCAGAAAAACAACATCGACGTCGGTGGGATTAGGCATCATGAAAGGTAGCCCGCTTACTCATAATGCGCTTCTATAGGGAAAAGTAATATGCTAACAAACTTTGCAACCCCTAATAGTAGCACCCTGGATATTCCGCTGATACTGACCACCTGATTCATGGATCGTTTGATAATGAGCGGGCATTAGCCAACGGCAGAGTGCTCCAGCTGGGGGCACCTTGTGATCTCCCTGGGATTTGTTTTATGGGTAAAAAGGCGTTATAAGCGCTATTTTTATCAAATCAATTAAACCAGGGCACCAGTTATTTTTGACACTTTTTAACACCACCGAATAACGCACTTTTTATATGCGAATTGGTGGTTAAAATAGGGTTTTGATACCGAAATGTGCGGAGAGGGAGGGATTTGTAGCCCTTTGAAAACCGCTCTTTTTAAATATGTTCAGCTTGCATGTAGCCAGCAGATTCTGTGATAGATATCTCATAACACTCAGCGGACAAAACAGGAATGATAATTCGTATTGGTGATACAGCAATCCCTATTTTAACTCATGCTCAACTGTACAAAGGACAGAGATAATCCTGCCACAAGCTGATCAAAATGATCTCTGGCACTGATCAAGATGATGGGCAATGCTATTTTTATTGAATAACTATCTATATACTCCCAATACATCAGCACAAACAGGTGATGGAGATCATTTATATTAATGATAAAGCACATAAAATATACGTGAAAGGCTTATTACATTCACAGGATGAAAGATATTACTTTCCCTCCCGATCTCAAAAGTCATAGCGAAGGGACTGGTCCCATAAGAACACAACATCCCATTTATGCAGACCTGTTGCCTCCCTGCAACAATGCATGCCCTGCTGGTGAGAACATTCAGGCATGGCTGGCATTGGCACAGGCGGGTAAACATGAAGCCGCCTGGCGGGTGTTAATGGAAGACAACCCAATGCCTGCCGTATGCGGCAGGGTATGTTACCATACCTGCGAAGATCAATGCAACAGAGGGCATATTGACAACACGGTCAGCATTCATGCTGTTGAGCGGTTCCTGGGGGATGAGGCTTTAAAGAGAGGATGGAAAATAGACCGGGTGACGGTGCCTACTGGTAAACGTGTGCTCATAGTAGGAGCGGGCCCCAGCGGGTTGTCAGCCGCTTATCATTTGGCCTTGATGGGGCATTATATAGAGGTTCGTGAAGCCGGCCCGCTGGCAGGCGGCATGATGCATTTCGGGATCCCGGCCTACAGGCTTCCCCGAAAGGAGCTGGAGCAGGAGGTAGAGCGCATCAGGGAAATGGGTGTTTCCATTGTTTTCAACCATAAGGTAGTAAAAGTATTAGAGGAAAAAGAAGAAGGAAATTTCGATGCCGTATTTATTGCCATAGGCACTCAACTTTCCAGGAAAATAGATATCCCTGGCAGGGACGCCGGGAAGATACTTGATGCAGTGACCTTCCTGAAGCAGGTCGAAGAGGGAAATGCACCCAGGCTTGGCAGGCGGGTTGCGGTTTACGGAGGTGGCAATACGGCCATGGACGCGGCCCGTACGGTAAAGCGGCTGGGGGGATCAGAAGCGATGATCATATACCGGCGGGATCGGGAGAATATGGCCGCACATGATTTTGAAGCACAAGAGGCCATGGATGAAGGAGTGAAGATCAACTGGCTTCGGACTATTAAGGAGATAGACGGCGGTAGCCTCACTGTAGAAATAATGAGATTGGTAGACGGAAAGCCGGTGCCGACCGGCCAGTATGAAACGCTGGAGGCGGATAACCTGATCCTGGCCCTGGGGCAGGACGCGGATACAGGATTTTTAAATAATGTTCCGGGCATTGCATTCAAGCCTGACGGAACGGTGATCGTTGGCCCGGATATGATGACCGGTAACCAGGGGATCTTTGCCGGTGGGGATATGGTGCCCGGCGAGCGAAGCGTAACAGTAGCGATCGGGCATGGCAAAAAGGCCGCCCACTATATCGATGGCTATCTACAGGGAGATTCCTATATATCTGCCACTAAGCAACCTGTTGTAAACTATGAGCGATTGCACCGCTGGTATATAACCCATGCGCCACGAACGGAACAAGGAGAGTTGCCTGCAGAACTAAGGAACGGCAATTTTGATGAGGTAAGGGCCGGCTTGACGGAGGGCGAAGCTCTTTTTGAAGCACAAAGGTGCCTGTCATGCGGCAATTGCTTCGAATGTGACGGTTGTTTTGGCGCATGCCCCCAAAACGCGATTATTAAGCTTGGCGCTGGCAAGCGTTATATATTCAATTATGATCAATGCACGGGGTGTGCAGTATGTTTTGAGCAATGCCCCTGTCATGCAATAGAAATGGTACCTGGAGCTTAAATAACCTCAGGACGTTAAAACGAAATCAAAAATGATGAATAATATACCTGTAATTGCCACCCTGGATGGGAATGAAGCCGTGGCCTATGTGGCTTACCGAGTGAATGAAGTATGTGCAATTTACCCCATAACACCTGCATCTACAATGGCTGAATTTGCTGATGAATGGGCCGCCGCGGGCAAATTGAACATCTGGGGCAATATCCCGGAAGTGATCGAAATGCAGAGTGAGGGTGGTGCGGCCGGCGTGGTGCATGGTTCCTTACAGACAGGAGCGCTCACTACAACCTTTACAGCTTCTCAGGGCCTATTGCTCATGTTACCCAATATGTTTAAGATCGCGGGTGAGCTCACTTCAACCGTTTTCCATGTCGCTGCAAGATCTCTGGCAGCCCAGGCGTTGTCCATCTTTGGCGATCACAGCGATGTGATGGCTGCCCGCACAACGGGCTTCGCCATGCTTGCTTCCGCCTCAGTGCAGGAGGCGCACGATATAGCCCTTATTAGCCATGCGGCGACCCTGAAAGCGCGGATACCTTTCATTCATTTTTTTGACGGTTTTCGTACTTCGCACGAGATCAATAAGATCAGCCTGCTTTCCGAAGAGCAGATCCAGGCAATGATCGATGACAAGCTGGTTTATGCGCACAGAGAGCGCAGCCTGAGTCCAGATAACCCTTTTATCAGGGGAACTGCCCAAAACCCCGACGTCTATTTCCAGGCCCGGGAAACGGTGAACCCTTATTAT
>DHIR01000292.1:7212-12813 GCA_002403905.1 Mucilaginibacter sp. UBA4741 | reverse complement strand
CGAGAATAATCCCGCTTTGGGTACTTAGACAGAAATTCAAGATTGTAATAATTTAACTATCAACAACTTGCATTTATTGTTTTTGGTAACCCTAATCAATCTCTCAAAACGATAACTTCCAATAAAATATCAACTTGTTAATTATCTAATACTTACAAAAGTAAAAGCGTTTAATTACCTTCCCTTCGCTTGTTGTTAGTCGAACACTGGCAGCTTGCTGACTATCAATTATTTATAATATTAAACTATTTCTTATTCCCATGCAGTTACAATATCACACCTCATGATCTCGGTACCCTACCCGGATTCGTTCGCCCGGAAATAGGGATAGAGCCCTTTGGCTTTAATAGCCGAAGCATCCGTAAACTGGGCGATCTTGACCTAAAGTTTTTTATCCATGATCGGTGTCTAACAGGTAATTCGCTCGCTTTAAAGCATTTTCAAAAGTATCCCTTATATTTCCTTTCCCGATCTGAAATAATAAACGCACCTTTTTTAATTCACCCATTACCTGTAAACTATTCACTTCGGCCAAGACCAGTTTGGTTCCCTGCCTTTTCATTTCTTTATGTACTTCTATTAGTACCCGGATACCGGTAGCATCAATCACCGGCACATTCCGCATCCGTATGATGAGTACCCGGGCCGGATTTTCGATGACTTTCATCGCGTCTTTAAATTTATAGGCTGCGCCAAAAAACATGGGGCCATTGATCTCAAAAACATCCACCCCTTCGGGAAGTTCCGCGGGGTTAAACATTTCGTCTGCCTGGTTTATCTGTGAAACGCCCTGTACCGAACTCGCCTGCATCATTTTCCGCATAAACAAAAAAGCGGCCAGGATCATACCGATCTCGATAGCTACCGTCAGGTCAACTAATACGGTGAGTCCAAAAGTGGTGAGCAAAACCGCCGCATCGCTTTTTGAACCTTTGAGCACAGAAATAAAATTATCCAGTTCGCTCATATTCCAGGCAACTACAATCAGGATGCCGCCGAGTGTGGCCATTGGGATGAGGGCAGCCCATTTGCCTACAAAAAGCATAATAAGCAGCAAGATTAGCGCGTGAATTATGCCCGCAATCGGTGTCCGTCCCCCGTTTTTGATATTGGTGGCCGTCCGGGCAATGGCTCCTGTTGCGGGGATACCGCCGAAGATCGACGAACAAATATTGGCCAGTCCCTGGGCTATCAGTTCGGTATTGGAACGGTGATTGCCGCCGATCATCCCATCAGCCACTACGGCGGATAGTAAGGATTCGATACTGCCCAGCAGGGCAATGGTAATGGCCGGCCGAATGAGTTGTTGTAAAGTGGTAAAGCTCACTGCGGGAATAACGGGCATTGGCAACGATGAAGGGATGGCCCCAAAACGGCTGCCAATGGTTTCCACGGGCAAATGGAAAAAGCTAACCGCAAAAGTGGTGACGATAATAGCTATCAATGACCCGGGAACCTTATGGGTTATTTTGGGCCATAGGAAAGCGACCAGTAAAGTGAATACCCCGATGCCTGCCGCATAAAGATTGACTGAAGGCAGGTGCTGGCCATATGCCAGCCATTTGCTGATAAAGTCGGCCGGTACAGTACCCATTTTTAACCCTAAGAAATCCTTGACTTCTGATGAGAAGATAATGAGCGCGATCCCGCTGGTAAAGCCAATAATTAAATGGATATGGAATATACTTAATGGCGCTGCCTAATTTGGTCAGGCCCATAATGACCAACAGTACCCCCGCCATAAACGTAGCGATGATCAAACCATTGATCCCGAATTGCTGAACTATGCCATAGACGATCACGATAAAGGCACCAGTCGGGCCGCCGATCTGTACACGGCTACCGCCTAAAGCGGAGATGACAAGACCAGCGATGATGGCGGTAAAAATCCATTTTTCGGGAGATACGCCCGAAGCAATGGCAAAAGCAATGGCCAATGGCAGGGCTACTATGCCTACGATTATGCCGGCAACCAGGTCTTTAAAAAACTGCTCCTTTTTGTAGTTCTTTAACGTATCGATGAGTTTTGGTTTAAATATGATCTTATTGCTTTATCCACATTTTCAATACCCGGTTATAGGAATTATTAACCAATTGGTATCCCGGCGGAATTTGCGCGTCCGGGGCATGAAAGGTTACCAGCCTCGTTTCCGGAGGCTTCTCTTCCAACATTTGGTAAACAAACCGACTATACCGGTCATATAGTTCAAAAGAAGTCCTTACACTATAGTCTATCCGGCTATCAGGCTCAATATTCTCGTAGAACGAATTATAGAAATAAAAATGATCGTAATCTTTAAATTCCAATTCGGTCAGGTTGCCGTGAATAAAACGCACATTGGGTAATTCCATTTCCGCTTTGGCTATTTCGGCGAAAGTGTATAACTCTTCTCGCTGTTCAATTCCGCAGAAAGTTGTTTCGGGGTGAAAAAATCCTGCTGTAATACAGAATTTTCCTACACCGCTGCCTATATCCAAAACCCGGGTATGAGGAATGGCCAGAAAATCACCTGCCTTTTTGGCGATGTCCACTGGTGTCCAGTGCATTTGCGACATTTCCTGGATATGTTCGGGATACAGATAGTCAAAAGCAGTATCATGCCTGAACAGCGCGGGGTTAAGTAACTCGTTAAGCATTTTTTTGTTTTTTCTTAAGGTTTTAAAATTCCTAATGCGTGAACGTAAAAATTGTAAGGTTTCCATTTGGTCAGGCTTTGATCCACATTTTCATCAGGCCGTTACAGGTCATATCGGCCAGTTTAAAACTCGGCGGTATTTCCTGCTCGAAACTATGAAAGGTAACCAGCCGGGTCCCGCCTGGTTTTTCATCCAGAGCTTTAAATAAATATAGCGTATAATAAGCGTAGAGGCTTTCCGATAACTCTATCGTATCGTCGATTTGGCTATCCGGGTCGATATTCTCGTAAAAGGAATTATAAAAATAGAAATGATCAAACTCCTTGAAATTGATCTGGGTAATATTGGCATAAATGAAATTGACATTTGGCAGCGCGGTATAGCCTTTTGCTTCCTCCGCCTGGCAAATCAACTCGTGCCTCTGCTCGGCCCCGTAGAAATGCGTTTCGGGAAAATGATAGCCTGCGGCCAAACAAAATTTACCGACACCGCTGCCGATGTCCAATACTCTGGCATCCGGCTCTGCCAGGAACTCGGCCGCTTTACGTGCAATGGCCAAGGGCGTCCAGTGTTTGAGCGATAACAGTTGAAAATGTTCCGGGTACAGCCAGTCAAACGCCGCATCATTACTGAATAAGCCCGCATTCAAATGAACTTTTTTTAATTTTACGGACAGGTCCCTGTTGAGGTCATCCGGGAGAGGCGGAAAATTGGAAAAGGGGTAAGCTTTCATGATCTACAAATTTAGTCCCCATAGGAAGGCTATTTACCGTAACAAATCAATGCAGAAGCTGATATTTATCAGTTTTTAAAATTCGTATCTTTACAGTATGAGCCTCTCCGGTATTTTTCTGATCCGTAGCGGCAAGGTTAAAAAATACAAAGTAGATAACAGCGCCAAAGAACAGATATTTTATGTGGCCAATCAGGTCGAACTGATCGGCTATCATGCGGTGTTGTCAGAAGAACGCTACCCGGATTCGGCCGCAGCCATCGAGGATAGCCTGATCAGCTTCATACCCAAAGAGGATTTTATAAGTATTTTACACCGTTCGCCCGCCTTTACCAGCCAGTTGCAAAAAGCATTAAGCCATGAATTTACGGTGTTGACCAACAGCATTTCCGTGATAGCGCAACGGACCGCTCCGGAACGGCTCGCCATCGCGCTAATAGTGCTCCGGGAAAAACACAAAGAAGAGGGATCAGCCGAACAGGAAATTGTTTTAAACATCTCCCGGATGGACCTGGCGAATATGGCCGGGATCGCACAGGAAAACGTGATCCGGTTATTAGAAGAATTTAAAGCGGAGGGTATCGTGGAAACGGATGGCCGGAAGATATGGGTCAAAGACATCAAGCGGCTGGTCAAAAAATCAAATTATCATTAAGCGCAGATGCATAATTGATTTTCTTAAACTGTGGTCACCTCCCCCCGGAATGTTTGTAAAACGTTGCTCTCTCTCTTAAAAAAATCAACTTCTTGGTTCATTAAGGCCGATAAAATTTGTAAGTCCTCAATAAAATATCCAGAAGGCTGTGCAGCCTCGCGAAATATTAATGAATCGATATGAAACCTGGCATGAACAATATCAGGCTTTTTTTGTTGTGCAATCAGCGCCGGAGTTTCTACCGAGACCCAGGGACCGAAAAAATGACAAGGCTTCTTTTTAGCTTAAACCGTTATGCCGTTATAGCTTTTGGCCGTTATTTATTTTATAATATAAGTGTCATTCCAATTGCCGCTGACACCGGAATAAGTGTATAACGAAGTGTTTGTTGCATCAAAAATATCAGCTTTAATTGTTTTAACGCCTCCCGGACAAACAGCTATATGAATCAACAGGCCGGATGCCGGTGTATATTTAAGCTGTCCTACTCCCTGATCGTTAAATAAAAATGGCGTTGTAACATTGCCTATAGTCGCTATTGCGTTGCAGTCGTTACAGGTAACCTTTATCAATGCGGTGCCTTTTGTTCCGTTATACCAATCGTAAGTATCAGCTTGAGGAATGTTGGTATTGCTATTTAACGTATCCGCTTTGATAGTGCCGGTATTGCTTTTTGGAGATACGGGTGCTATGTTAGCCTTTAAACAGCCCGTTAATAACAAGCATGATAAAATTAAATATATCGGTTTCATAGTTGAATTCTTTGGCTGATTATGCTTACCGGCATCAGTAATAATACGCAGCACCGGATACCACTCAACAAAAAGCAATCCAACCAAAATCTCAGTAAGAAAGGCAACAAACAGAAGCAGTAATCGGGCGTCCTTTCAGCATAATGCGAAAAAAATTCCCCACTTATTCCACAAGCAGAGTTTTATAGTATATCCATAAAAATCCTGAAAAGAAATAGAACTAATGTGCTGAATTTACAGATTATACCTGCAAAGTCATGGCAAGGCGGCGCGGGGTCGCCGGAGTGAGTGATTGCCGAATGACAGGCTCATAAATGAGCTCGGGTTCGATTCACATCCCGAATACTATTTATGACAAGCAGCCAATTTTATTGGCTACTTTTTTTATGGAATAAAATTCAAACCTTTAAATACCTATTTGTTGTAAACGAGTTGCGTTTACTTACTCATCATTAATTGTATATTTAGGTCAATAATTTATTTATCAACACCTATTTTGTATGTACAGTAAAACCCGCCTCACTTTATTAGGCATTGCCTTCCTATTTACTCATGTTCATGCCCAAAATCAACCTACGCTTAAACTGGTACAGACGATTCCATTAATCGGCGTACATGGCAAATTTGACCACATGGCTTACGATGGACATAACCAAAAAATATACCTGGCAGCAAAGCTGAATAATTCGATAGAAGTCGTTGATTTAAAGTCTAATAGAATAGCACATTCGATTAAAGAAGTATCGTTACCGCAAGGGGTTTTATATTTAAGTCGGGAAAACATGATTTTGGTATGTGGCGGAGGAGATGGCACGTTGAAAGGC
>DHIR01000292.1:0-7082 GCA_002403905.1 Mucilaginibacter sp. UBA4741 | reverse complement strand
GCTTTGATGCTACCAATTATAAAATAAAATTCACGTTGAAATTAGGCGAAGAAGCAGATAATATTCGGTATTCGGCCATAAGGCATAAAATATATGTAGCTTACGGTGATGGCGCGATTGCGGAAATGGATGACCATACTTTTAGGAAAACTGCCGAGATCCCATTCCAGGCCCACCCGGAAGCTTTCCAGTTTGATGCCTCGTCAAAAAAAATGTGGGTTAACGTGCCGAATAAAGAATTGATCAAAGTACTCAATGCAGATAATAATACGGAAATCACATCATGGAAAACACCGGGTCATGAAGATAATTTCCCAATGACATTAATAGAAAAACCTCATAAATTGATTGTCGCTTCTCGCAAAAATCCAGTTATCAGCATTTTAAGCAATAAAACAGGCAAAGTATTGCAAACATTTTCTTGCGATAGTGATCCCGATGCGATGTTTTATGATGAGAAAACAGATAGGGTATTTGTAAGTTGCGGTGGTGGTTCCTTATATATCTTAAACCAGGTATCTGCGCCGATGGTTAAAAAGCCAATAATCATACTCACCCGCAAGGGTGCTCGAACATGTCTTTGGGTTTCTGAATTAAATATCTTGTTTGTTGCATTGCCGGAAGCGGGAGGAAAAGTATCGGAAATTAGAATGTATAAATAATTTATCCTGGAATAATTTTTAATGGCAAAAGGAGTTTCCTGCTTTTGTTTGTATTCACCAACCAGCGAGCAAATCTGCCGCTTTTCAACTTGATACATGTAAATTATTGTAATACTGTGGTTCAATTAAAAACGGCTTTCATATTTTAAAAGGGCCTAATCGTCAAATAGAGTGGCTAAACGTTTTAGGTCACTTTAAAATTGGTTCGTTGGAGGTCGGTTTTGAGTACAAAAGCCTCTCTAGATGTTTGTAGAGAGGCTTTGTTATTTTATATGTATAGAGTTCGATACTGCTTATTTAGCCACCGGATACCAATCCCTCAACCTAACATCAATATTCTTATCCTCTGCATTAACCAGGCTTTTAAACTGGTTAACATCCTGCCCGCGGTAATGATAAGGATAAACCACTTTTGGTTTAAAAGCCAACACCCCTTTTGCGGCGGTGGCAACATCCATAGTATAAGGCAGGTTCATGCATACAAAAGCTACATCAATATTTTTAAGTGAGCGCATTTCAGGAATATCAGCCGTATCGCCGGATATGTAGACGTTTTTACCGCCAATAGTTAAAACATAACCATTACCCCTACCTTTTGTATGGAACGCCGTTGGCGACTCTGGCAGGTTATACATAGGTATAGCTGCAATTGAAATATTTAACTGACTGGTTGTTTCGCCATTTTTAAGGATCACTAATTTTGTCTTATCTGTTGTAGCTGGTAATTTGTCTGCTACAGCTTGCGGAACCAACAGCACGGCATGAGTTGTGTTAATGGCATCAATAGTTTTTGGGTCAAAATGATCACCATGAATATCGGTTATTATGATCATGTCCGGGGCTGCAATACTTTTAAATACATCCGCACCGCCGGTTGGGTCAACATAAATATTTTTATGCTGATAACTAAGCACCAATGTGGCGTGGTTAATTGGCTGAATGGTTAATTCGCCGCCTTTTGTGTTTACATGATCAGGCTCCGGGCGTTGTGCATAACCGGATAAAAAGCCAAATGTTGTTAAAAGTGCAAGGATGATTTTAAATTTCATAATGTGTTTTTTGATGTAGTTAATAAACTATAGATTATGTTTTAATGTTTGAGGGTGATTTTGTTTTATCTGGTTTTTTAAACACCTGCTTAAAATACGCAGCAACCTATTTTCAAGTTGCCTTTAGTTTGTAACAACAAGGTTATTATTCCCAAATTTAGATTATAATATCTATTTTTCGATCGTAGACCGGCATTACTTATGCCCTATTCCAATTTAACCAAAAAAACAGCCCAAAAATGGCAAACAATCTAAAAAATACAAAAGCCGGTAACGGGCTTTCAAGAAGAAATTTTATACAAAACTGTGCCATAGGCACCGTCACGTTAAGTTCGGGTTCACTATTGGGCTGTTTAGTTACTCATAAAACATCGGGCCAAAGTGGTGCGGCTGCGGTAAAAGTATCTTTTGATCAGGACTGGCTTTTTGGTGGGAAGTTTATTACTGGCAGCAGCTTGCCCGGTTTTAATGATACAGGCTTTAAACAAATTACCCTACCCCATGCCGTTACCACACTTTCATGGCAAGATTGGGATGTTAAAAACTGGCAGGACATTTGGATATATCGCCGGCATTTTACTATCCCTGAAAAGCTAAAAGGTATGCGTATATTTTTAAAGTTTGATGGGGTAATGACTAATGCTTCGCCTTACATTAATGGGCATGAGTTACCGCAACACTTAGGCGGATACCTGCCTTTTCAATATGAAATTACTGATTTTATAAAAGATGGGGATAATGTACTTGCAATGTCTGTAGATTCCCGTTGGAGCAACGTACCGCCGGACGGCTCACCAAAGGGTGCACCAAGTGTTGATTATTTGGAAGTTGGTGGAATACATCGATCTGTTAGTTTACAGGCAGTTCCTAAAATCTTCATTAATGATGTTTTTGCTAAACCGGTAGATGTATTAACTACTAACCGCCGAATTGAAGTTAGTTGCACCATAGATGCAGCTTTGTTACCCGGTAAATCCGTTCGTATACGGGTTGAAATGAAAGATGGTAATCATACAGTTGCTGAAGTAGAAAAAAGTATTACTATCGAAAAAATTGGCGAATTAACTACATCACTAACCTTATCCGGACTTAATAATATAACCTTATGGGACGTAGACAACCCTAAGTTATATGATATTGTTACTACTGTACTTGTTGACGGGCAACCGCTGCATAACTATACTAAACGCATTGGCGTAAGGGATGCTAAATTTAAACTAGAGGGGTTTTTCCTGAACGGACGCAGGTTACAACTCTTCGGGTTAAATCGACATGAGGTGTATCCGTATGTAGGTTTTGCAATGCCGCCAAGGGTTATGCGTAAAGATGCTGAGATACTTAAAAATGATTTCCATTGTAACATAGTTCGCTGCTCGCATTATCCACAAAATGATGCTTTTTTGGATGCCTGTGATGAGCTTGGCCTGATGGTATGGGAGGAAGTACCCGGATGGCAATATATAGGGAATGACGCATGGAAAGAGGTTTTGCTTCAAAACGTAAGGGACATGGTTATTCGTGATCGTAACCGGCCCTCAATTATTATTTGGGGCACTAGGGTAAATGAGTCGGCCAGTAATGAAGCGCTTTATCATAAAACACGAGAAATTGCTAAGTCCTTAGATGATTCGCGCCCTACATCAGGTTCGCTGACACCTGATACAAGAAAAAATTGGGAAAAAGACTGGCACGAAGAGGTTTTTGCTTACGATGATTACCACGCCGACCCTGATGCCAGCGTAGGTATACTTGATCCTATTGAGGGTTACCCCTACATGCTTGCCGAAGCCGTAGGTCAATTTAATTATCCTAACCGCAAGTATTTCACCAGCTTTTATCGCCGCACTGCAGAAGTTAATATACAGGCTAACCAGGCACTTGCACATGCGCAGGCTCATAGCAAATCTGGCAGCAATCCACGCAATAGTGGTGTAATAGCCTGGTGTGCTTTTGAGTATTCGAGCTTACTTAACCAATACCGTAATGTAAAATATCCCGGCGTGTCTGATGTTTTCAGGATACCTAAATTAGGTGCCTCATTTTATCTATCGCAAGGCGATCCAAAATCGGGTGCGGTAATTCACCCTAACTTCTACTGGGACTTTGGCCCTAAATCACCCAATGGCCCGGGAAAACACGTAGCTATTTTCTCTAACTGCGAGCGGTTAGAGTTGTTTATTGACAATCAAAACTATACCAGTATTAAGCCTGATGTTAAAAACTACCCTAATTTAAAACACGCGCCATTTTTTACTGATCTTGAATTTACCACAAAACCCATTGAACTAAGAATAGATGGTTATATAGGCGAAGCTAAGGTATGTTCCCGTTCGTACTCTTCTAATACAAGACAGGATCAATTTTCGTTGGTTGCTGATGATAAAGAAATACTTGGCGATGGAACAGACGCAACACGGGTTGTATTTAGAGTAACCGATAAGTTTGGCGCTGCAAGACCTTTTGCGGGTGGAAATGTCGCATTTACAATAGATGGCCCAGGCATAATTGTAGGCGATAACCCCTTCAATATGGAAGAAAGTGGTGGAGCCGCGGCAGTATGGGTAAAAGCAAAGCCAAAAAGTTCAGGCACTATCAGTTTACACGCTACACATGCTACGTTAGGAGCAAGTGTAGTCAGCATTAAAGTTGTATAAAAAGAGAGCTGTATATAATACTTATTTTTTCCAGATACATCTGTAGTTAAATCGCCGGTTAGGGGCGCTGTCGCCGCTGGTGCTTAATGAAATAGGATCAATTAAGTTATCGGGATTATCGCTCCAATGGTAGTCGAAGGTCAAGCTATTCCCTTTAAGTTTAAGTAAGCTGCGAGGAATAGCAACTTCCAATTTATTGCCTTTATAGCGGTAATTAACTTTGGCTACTTCAACCCAATGGTCGCCGGGAGCTTTTGCATCGTAGCGTAGTAGTGTAGTTGTTTTACTGTCGATTACTTTTTTGTTGACTATAAAATCATAACCATACCAGCCCGTGTTCGAGTTTTGATCAGCATCAATCAATAACAACATCCAGTTATTACCTGTTGATGGCGATAGTTTTTGATCTGTTTCGGCATAAAAATATACATTGCTATTATCCACACCCACTTTACAAGTTACAATATCATTACGACCCGATGTATCTTTATAATGCAATCCACCGTAGCCTTTATAGTCCCTGTGCGCCACATCACCCCGAGTATCACGATATTCTGTTTTTATCGCTTTCCAGTCGGCAAAATTTCCATCAATCTTAATAGGGGGTAATTCCTTTTAATTGAGGTATTGCCTGTACGCCTTTATACTTCCGTATATTTTCTGCCATCTGCATATAATAATTATCGGTATAGCCGCCTTTCATGGGTTGTATGGCTCTGTTAAATTCAGCATTATATTGATCAACAAAAAAGTAAGAATTTTTGCGACGCATAAAATCAAACGTTTTACCGGCATCGGGTTGGTATTTTCCGGCCGTCCATTCGTTCCAGTCGTTTATATATAAAAAGGACGGATCAGCTTTTAATGCCTCATCCCATCGTTGCTGAAAATATATACCGTAACCTTCAGGATGGGCCACTTTCTTTTTTAACCACGGTACATAGGTTTCCAAAGGCATATCATGCGCATCCAACATTGGCTCGCCATCTGCCCGCGACCATGATTTACCTACCAAACTTGATGGATGCTGCGCAGGTGTTACCGCCATTTCCTCACGCTCGCCTTTATGCGTTGCCATCAGGCTATCAGAATTCAACGCCTTTACATTTTTGTCGCCCAGATCATAGCCAAAGCTCCAGTTATCCTCGGTACCTACATAGCGTTTACCTGCCCATTTATAATAGCCCCACCACATACTGCGTGGGGTAAACGTATTTTTAACTTCCTGGGTGTAATCAGTGTATAATTTATCGGTGTAATCCTTATTACCATAATGCGGGTTATTTTTATCAGTCAACGCCGCTTCATCGTAATGCGGATTAGGGTTTTTCTGGATATTCCCCGTAGCATCTTTAGCTTGTGGTGTACCGTTATAAAGCAAAAGCGGTTTGCCATTCCAATAAAACCAAAGGTCCTGGTATTTATTAATTTTATAGATCTTATCATATAGATCCTGTACAACCGTTATCACCGGGCCATTGTAAGCCCAAAAGCAAAATTGGGGTACCTTGTTACCCTCTGCTTTCATTTTTTCCATTACGCCGAAGATGGTTTCCCATTCGCTCCAATATCTTACCGCATTGGTCACATCAAATATCAATACATCTACCCCAGCATCCATAAGCATTGACATATCCTTACGGATAACATATTCATCCCTGCTTAAAAAATAACCCATTTCCGGCTCGCCCCAATGGTATGAGCCTTCTTTCCATTGCGGGTTTTTTGCATCAAGCCTGGCATTCGAGTCGGCAGTTAAAACCTTAGTTACATCTGCCAAATAAGGGAATTTCATATTAGCCAGGTTATCACTATGCCAGGTAATATAAAATATGCCCACTACCCTTTTATGATCAGTCTTTACCGGCCCGACTATATTCATGCCGGGCATTGTGCGGCCAAGCGCATCGGTAGCTACCCAGGTGTCTGAATATAGGTCGCGAAAGTACTGAGCCTCAGTGCTAGTAGTAGCAACTGAGAAAAAAGCTAGTATTAGTAATATCTTTTTCACTTGTGATAATTGTAATTCTATTTTAATGAACGCCTAAAGTATTTCTATTGAGATATACCTTCTGTTCAATCACATTAAAATTCCCTTTTTTTGTAAGTATAGCTTTTATGGAGACACCTGATCTTTTCACATCCATAGGCAAGTCACCATCTGGAAAAGTTAAAAAAAGCAAATAATCATTATCGCGTTCCTGATATGCGCCAGTTATAAGTGTATCTCTATTATAAGCATAGTCATTATTATGTATAGTCAGTTTAACTTCATCCAGGTTGTTAATCTCCCCAATAAATGCTTTAAATGCGTCGCGGGTATTAATTAACTCTACTTTGTTATCATCTGTAACTGCAACAATATAATACGAGCAAAACATAGGCGGACAACCAACCATAAATCCAGTTTGAGATGTATATTTTTGAGTGATAGTATGATATTTCATATCCCCACGTTGCAAAATAACCCTCCTACTTTTAATTCTGCTATATGCATCAAGGTTAAAAACACATTCCCAATATTTATAGCTTTTATTTGGTACTATTTTAGTAAATAACAGATTAATATCATGGTAAATAAAAGGTTGAAAATTTGTCACATTAAAATCCGCTGCGGACTGCCCAAACATAAATTTGGTTACTAGTATCAATAAAAAGGACAGTAATTTTCGCATTACAAATAAATGAGCATTTTAAGAGCCTGTTTAAAAATAGAT
>DHIR01000288.1 GCA_002403905.1 Mucilaginibacter sp. UBA4741 | reverse complement strand
AAACCGCTAAATCATCTTAAATATGCTTTGGCTTTTTAATCGCACAACACGTTGATATAATATAACCGCACCAGCCCGCCAACTGTAAAATCATTACAATCTCTGTTTTGATAAACTACAGCAATGCCTTTTCTTACAATATCCTCGTTTACGGGTAACCCTAATTCTAACCGTGCAATTTGTGGAAATACACCATCGCGTCCGGCTTCATTGCTATTGGCAGCGCAGTAATTTAAATACATTAACCTTCGTTGCTGATAAGGTTTTTGCGGCATGGTCCAATAATCATCCTTGGCTGTTGAGCCTTCGGGTTGTTGAATGGCTGCGCAAGGCAGGCAAAAACAACTAATTATAAAGAGGATAGCGTATTTCATAAACAGACCTATTAATCTTTAGAAACGGCAAACCCAAAACAAGGGATGTCAGCAATATATATTTTATTTAGCCAATAGCGCATAAGCGCACCATAAAGTAGGTGCCTGCCCGTGCATATCGCCGGTTAAGTGTTTACGGTCAAGATAATATTGGCGATCGTTCTTTTTATTAGTGCCCTCGCATACATCTTCTACATCGGCATTGCTGTTAATGTGTGTTATCAGCGCCAGCCAGGCTTTACGCGCTACAGGGCCATATTCATTTTGGTTAAGCCAGCCTTTTTTTACGCCGGTTATCATGGCGTAGGTAAACATAGCCGTACCTGAGCTTTCATACCAGGCATCTTTATCATCAACCAATTGGCGCCACATACCATTTTCGGCCTGGAAATTTTTAAGGCTTTCCATCATTTTTTTATAGCCAGCTACAATGGCCGGCCTGTATTCATTGTTTTTAGGTAATACGCTTAATAAGCCCGTCATGCCTGCTGCCATCCAGCCATTGCCTCTCGCCCAAAAAAACGGAACATCGGGCGCGTGATAAAACAACCCGTTTGGCCTTTGCAATTGCTCCAGGTAATAAACCATTTCTTTAGCCGCGCGATTAATATATTTTTCATCCCCAGTTGCACGGTACGCTTGTACCTGTATGGTGGTGATCATAAACATATCGTCTATCCATAAACGGGTTTGCCAAGATAGTCCTTTGGCAGCCAGATCCTGCGAGGCCTGGCTGGGATTGTCGCGCAAGGTCCATTGTTTTTCGGCTATGCTGACGCCCAGATCAAGATATCTTTTATCGTGTGTTTGGATATACAACTCTAAAGGCACCGATCCAAAAACGGTATTATCTACCATATCCGGCACGGGGATCATGCTGCTTTCTACTCCAAAAATAGGCTCAAATCTTTCTTTTAATTTATTCACCATATCCTTATCATTGTTAGCATTGCAAATAACAAAGCGCCATACCATGCGCATGTTTCGGGATAAGTAATACTTTTAGGTGGTTTTGGCGAGCCAAAATTGGGGTGCGGTGTTTCTATAAAATGATTAGCAACGCGGATACCTATTTCCTGCGGGCTGCTGCCGGTGGGCCATTTGCTAAAATATTTATCCTGCGCGTTTATAGTTAACGAAGATAAGCAGCATATAGCAACAACTGCGTTTTTTATCAGGCTCATAATTTTATAGGTTTAAAAGCAGACGGCTCTGTATTTATCAATGCAAATTAAAGAATTTTTTATCATCCTGTATCTTGGATTCTGCTAAGGGTAATTGTAACAAATACCTAACACCTATAAGTTATGCTAATAAGTTGTTGCGTTTAAATGTAGTATCATGTAAATTGCTTTAAACCAATTAATAACCTCTTATTGCCATGACTGAAAATAACCTGCCCGTAAATACTACGGACTATGAACTTGACCGCCGTCATTTTTTAAAAATAATGGGCATCACCACTGTAGGTTTGCCCCTGGCGGGATTTGCCAATTTTAATGCACAAGGCGTTTCATTTGTTGTTGACCCTAATGATGCTATCGCGATGTCAGCATCAGTACAATGGGCAATTACAGAGCTGGAAACAGCGCTTAAAGCTCACGGTGTTAGTATCCAGCATTGTGCAAGTATAGATAAGGCAATAAGCGGTAATTTATGTATACCTGTCGCGTCAGCAAAGTCGGCAATGGCTAAATCGTTGCTTAAAAAGGCGGGTGCCAATATCCCTGCTGTCCCCGAGGCCATGGGATTGATCCCGGCTATACATGGTGTCCGTCCGATTCTAATAGCTACCGGGCATGATGAGCGGGGGATAATTTATTCGCTGTTAGAATTAACAGACAGGGTTAATTGTTCATCATCGGCATTATCATCTATACATATATCAAAACCAATAATAGAAAAACCTTTAAATAAAGTACGGTCAATAAACCGCATGTTTTGCAGTGACATAGAAGACAAACCCTGGTATAACGACCGCGAAATGTGGCCCCAATATTTAACCATGCTGGCTACCCAACGGTTTAACTGCTTTAATTTATCGCTGGGCTTAGGTTATGATTTTTTAACTGGCGTAACCGACGCTTATTTCCTTTTTGCCTATCCGTTCTTGTTATCTGTGCCGGGTTATAATGTGCACGTACCGCAGCTTCCGGATGCCGAACGCGACCAGAACTTAAAGATGTTGAAATTTATTAGCGAGCAAACGGTAGCCCGGGGCATGAACTTTAACCTGGGGATATGGATGCATGGCTACGAGTGGATAAAGGCCCCAAATGCTAATTATACCATAGAAGGATTAACCAAAGAAACACATGCGGCCTATTGCCGCGATGCCATCAGTTTGCTGTTAAAAGAATGCCCCAATATAAGCGGTGTAACTTTGCGTATCCATGGCGAGAGCGGGGTAACCGAAGGTAGCTACGATTTTTGGAAAACTATATTTGGCGGTGTGGCCAATTGCGGTCGCGTGGTACCGATAAATCTGCACGCCAAAGGGCTTGACCCCGAAATGCTGAATAATGCTTTGTCATCCGGCGTGCCAGTATCAATATCGCCTAAATACTGGATGGAGCATCTGGGCATGCCATATATGCAAGCTGATATTCGCGAACCGGAGATTCCTAAACCTAATAAGAAAACATCAAAACTGATGAATTTAAGCGAGGGTTCGCGCAGCTTTACCCGCTATAGTTATGGTGATTTTTTAAAAGAAGATAAAAAATACGAAGTGGTCCACCGTATATGGCCGGGGACCCAACGCTTTTTATTATGGGGCGACCCGGTAATGGGTGCGGCACAATCGCGCGCGTTTAGCTTTTGCGGAAGCTCGGGGGTAGATTTGATGGACCCGCTATCTTTTAAAGGTAGGCGTGGCTCGGGCATTGCCGGTGACCGGTGTGCATATGAGGACGTGTCGTTACGCCCACGTTGGGATTGGGAAAAATACCTGTACAGCCTCCGGATATTTGGCCGCACGCTTTATAACCCCGATACGGATAATGATGTTTGGCAACGTTATTTGCGCAAAAACTTTGGTGCAGGCGCGCCAGGCGCGCAGCAGGCGCTTGCTCATGCAACCCGTATATTACCAACCATATTAACCGCTCATGGCGAGTCGGCAGCTAACAATGCTTACTGGCCGGAGATGTATACCAATATGTCTATAGTTGCTGTACTGCGCGATCAAATAGGAGATACACCATCGCCGCATGTTTTTGGCGCGGTTAGCCCGGCCGATCCGCAGTTGTTTTCAACTATTAATGATTTTGCTAAAGAGCTGGTAACTGGCAAGCACAGCGGTAAATATACACCGCTTGAGGTTGCGCAATGGCTCTATGATGCTGCCGATACTGCCGAAAGTACCTTACATCAGGCAAGTGCAAAAGCCATCAACAAAGCAAAACCGGAGTACCGGCGCTGGGCGGTAGACATAACTATGCAGGCAGGTTTAGGGCGATTTTTTGCCGCTAAGTTTGTATCGGCTGTGCTGTATAACGTCTATGAGCAAACAGGTGACCGTACCGCTTTAGAAGAAGCGTTAAAACAATATAAAGCAGCTAGCGCTCATTGGGCCAAACTGGCTAAGGTAGCAGACGGTGTTTACATGAAAGACGTAACCGCCGGCGAAAACCCGTGGCTGCGCGGGCACTGGTTGGATAGGCAAGCAGGCATTGATAAAGACGTTGACCGCATGAGCAAGATACTGGATGATGCCAAACCTAATGATACACGACAGCCCGTAGCTGTTATAGCTGTTAACGCCTGTCTAAACCGTACCAGCCGTGCCGTTGCTAAATGCAGTCATGTGCAGCTTAAAACCTTTGCACCCGGCAGTGCGATTAACCTGCATATAGCTTTTGATAAAATGCCGGCATCAGCACGGTTATATTACAGGCACGTTAACATGGCCGAAAGACATGAAAGTGTGGAAATGAAAGCAACAGGGAATAGTTATACAGCAACTATACCGGCAGCTTATACCCAATCGCCTTACCCGTTGGAGTATTATTTTGAATTGGAAGAAAGCCCGAAATCGGTTATCCTATATCCTGGCTTTAATGAGATGCGAAACAATCAGCCCTATTTTGTGATAAGGCAGGTTTAAATGAAAAGACTGTTATTGATATTGTCGTTTTTATTGCCGTTGTTTTGTTTTGCGCAAAGCACTGGCAATCATGCTTACGACCTGGTTATGGGTACCCGTACCCGTGGCACAAGCGATGGTATATATGTTTACCGTTTTAATGCCGAAACAGGTAAAACAACCTACCTAAACCATGTTGCCGGGATTATTGACCCGACCTATTTATGTATATCGCCCAATAAAAAATTTGTTTATGCTGTGAGCGATCAGGCTACGGGCCCGGGTGGGGTTTATGCTTATAAATTTGATGCGGCTACCGGGGGGCTAACTGCGTTAAATAATCAACCGGCATTTGGCGGTCCGCTTTATGTATCAACAGATAAAGCGCAAAAAAATCTGTTTGCCGCCAGCTATTTGGGGGGATATTTATCGGTTTATCCTATAAATAATGACGGCTCACTAGGCGCGGTTTCGCAAGTTATACATGATGAAGGTAACAGCATTGATAAAAGCCGGCAGGAAGGCCCTCATGTACATACCGCTTTTTTGTCGCCCGATGAAAAGTATTTACTGTTTACCGATCTGGGCACCGACAAGCTGAACATCTACAAATATAACCCATCTGCAACGCCGGTATTAAGCCCGGCACAGGTGCCTTTTATTAATGCCAAGCAGGGCAATGGCCCGAGGCATATCGATTTTTCTGCTGATGGAACGTTTGTTTATATGCTGCAGGAAATGGCCGGGGTTATAACCGCTTATAAGTTTAACAACGGTAACCCGCAGGAACTTCAAACCATATCTATGCTGCCCGATAATTTTAAAGGCGCTATACAAGCAGCGGATATTCACCTATCGCCCGATGGCCGGTTTTTATATGCCTCAAACCGTGGCTCGGCAAATGAGATCATTCAATATGCTGTCAATCAAAAAAGCGGTATGTTAACTTATGTCGACAGGTATAGCAGTATGGGTAAATCCCCTCGTAATTTTGTAATAGATCCAACAGGCCGCTTTTTATTGATATCCAACCAATACTCCAATAATGTAGCGGTTTATAAGATTGATAAAAGGACAGGCCGATTAACCCTTACAACCAATGTAATTAATATTGATGGCCCTATGTGTATTAGGTTTGTACCGGTGGCTTTTTAGCTGGCCTACAAATGCAATTCAATAAAAAAAGTAGTGCCAAAACCAGGGGAACTTTCAAACCATAATTTGCCATCATGTCTTTCGATTATTCTTTTAGAGATAGATAGACCCAGGCCAAATGGTTGTTCGCCATCTGTACCGGCTCTTTTGGCGGGAGTAAACATTTCAAAAACATTGTCTTTGTCCTGATCGGGTATGCCCATGCCATTGTCGGCAATGGCAATTAATATTTTCTGTTTATTAGGTATAGTTTTTATACTTACAAATATCATCCCACCCTCATAACTAAACTTAATGGCGTTAACAATTATGTTGTTAAAAACCCGCCATATTTTTTCATGGTTGATAGCAGTTATAATAGGTGTCTCGCCGCTTTCAAATATAATTTGTTGTTTCTTTTCGTTGGCTTTGAATTGTAGCAGTTCTACCGAGTCGCGCAATAACTCTTTAATATCAAGTTTTTGTTTAACCATCGGCTCGTCCTCATCAGCAAGGCCGGATTTTAGCAACTCGTTTATCATTTCTAACGAATGCATACCGGTAGCTTCCAAAAGTTTCAGCATATGTTTGTTTTCTTCGGACGATTCATCCTCAATTACGGCATTGGCCAGACCTATCATTCCCGCCAGCGGGTTCCTCAGATCATGCGCCATAATGCGCATTATGCGTATAATATTTTGATTTGCCCGCTCTAGCTCTTCAAGTGTTTGTTGTAATTGCTCATTTTGCAAACGCGTGTTTTTATGGCTCTTGCGGCTTTCTTTTAAAACCCGGCTAATAAACATGCTGACAGCCAGCAAAAGCACAACTAAAACCGTAGCGCCAACAATGTAGAATTTTTCCAGCCTTTCGGTATGCCCCATATCGGCCAGTAAATTTTCGCGATGAATTGTGTTTAACTCGCGGTCAACATCCAGTCGGTGTATTTTGGCATTGGTTTTATCTAAAGAATCTTTTAGGCGGATATATTTTGACTGGTACTGATAGGCATCATTTGCCTGGTGCTGAGTAAACAGATAGTGTGCATACAATCGGTTCCATTCTATGTCCGTTACAGGATTATCCTTGCCGTAAAGATCAAGCAGGTTGCGACTTTTCGTAAAATAATCTTTAGCCTTAGCGTATTGCTTTGTTTGTAAATACAATTCGGCAAGCTTGGTAAATGGAGGTATGCGCATACCTCCACATCTTTAATAGGTATAGCAATACAAGCCAATAGATAGCGCTCGGCTTCGGGCAGGTTTCCTTGTTTAAAATATAGGCCGCCTAAGTTATCATAAATTACAATGCGGGGCGCTGCCATGCTTTTTTTATCTACGGCCCCCAATCCCTCCGTTTTATTAATATAAGCCAGATCTACGTTATAATAATAAGCGGCACTATCAAACATTCCGACTTTTTGGTAGGATACGCCAATATTATCTAAAGCGGCCTGGGTTAAAAAAAATAATTTTATTGGCGATGTAGGTTTGGAGCATAATTGTAATTGATGATAGCTTTCTACCCAATACCTTGCCGCCGTAGCATAACTTTGTTGGTTAAAATAAATACCGGCTATTTTCGAAACCAAATTACCACCATCGCAGTTGACGTTTGATAATGATTTTTGGGCCTTATCATAATACTCCAAAGCGGTTTCATATTGTTTAATTACCATACTGGCATCGCCTTTTGCTAGTAAGGCTTTAAAATAATCTTCAGGGTATTTTTCAATAATGTCCTTGTTTTCAAAAATGGCTAATGCACTATCAGCATAAAGGCCCATTACGGAACTATTGATCGTCTGGTTATGGGCAGACATATAGTTATAATAAGCGCCTAATTGGGGGTTGTCGCTTTTAAATTGGGCGCGTTGTTTTAACAATACTTTGCTTGCGCTATCACCTTTACCGGCCATCACCAGGCTGTCTGCAGTTTGTACGTATTGTTTTAAAAGATACTCTGATTGGCCTTCTTTAGAATCACAGGATGATAAAAATAGCGAAATGCCAATTATACAGGATACTGTAAGAATACAACCGTAGCGATTAATAGGCATGACGAAAAATAAAGGCAGATGCGATAGTTCAAATCCAAAGATAATCAATTTATAGCATTCTTGTTATAAATGAACGCATTAACCCACAAAAGACCACAAGGGGGTGGACAAAAGGGGGACATTATCTTATAGGGTTTTCTTGATGGTTTTTTTTGCGTTTGATGAAGGGTTTTTCAAAAAAATATCCACGATAAGATTGCTGCAAAGGTATTCGATCGAAATAGCAGTAAAGCCTAATAACGCATATTTAATATCACTATAAGTTACCTCTGTCACCGGTACAAGTATTGGTGATACGGCGTAAATAAGCAATATAATCAATGACCGGCGTGGTTTTAATAAAGGCAAAAAAATAATGTAAAGAAATACCGTTAATTTGGCTGTATGAATATTTTGATTGCCCCCAATACTTTTAAAAACAGCCTCGATGCACAAAGCGTTGCAGAGGCTATTGCGTTAGGGTTGCAGCAAAGTAACTTGGATTGCCAATGCCAGCTTTTCCCGGTAGGTGATGGTGGTGATGGAACGGGTGATTTGTTGATTAAACACCTTCACGGCGCAATTATAAATGTAAATGTGCATGATGCATTGGGCCGTGAAATAACAGCCTCGTTGGGATTGGTTGATAATAGCCGAACTGCGGTAATTGAAATGGCAAACGCATCGGGAATTCGTTTATTAGAACCAAGTGAGCTAAACCCAATGCAGGCCAATACAGTCGGTACCGGCGAACTAATAAAAGCCGCACTGGATAAAGGGGCTAATAAAATCATTATTGGTATGGGGGGCTCGGCAACGGTAGATGGTGGGATTGGTATTTTGAGTGCATTAGGCGTTAGTTTTTTAGATGCAGAAGGAAATCTATTACAACCGACTCCCGCTGAATTAGAAGCAATGGAAAGTGTAGACCTATCCGGTTTAGACAAACGAGTGCTGGCTTGCGAGATAGATATATTATGCGATGTTGATAATAAACTATTAGGCAATGAAGGCGCAGCAGCTGTTTTTGGACCGCAAAAAGGGGCAGCACCTAATGATGTAATCAAACTTGATGCCATGCTTAGCAAACTAGCCGCTATAGCTTTGCAGCAAACGGGTAAGGATATGACTACTATTAAGCACAGTGGTACCGCCGGCGGTGCCGCCGCAGGATTATACGCTTTTTTAAATGCTAACCTGGTAAGTGGCGCAAATAGCTTTTTAGAACTAACGGGGTTTAATGATGCCCTGCAAAATACCGATCTGGTAATTACAGGCGAAGGCAGTATTGATGAACAAACCTTACAGGGGAAAGCACCCGCTGCCGTGGCCGCATTAGCCAAGAAGAAAAACATTAAAGTTATTGGTTTAGCCGGGAAAGTGCCCTTAGCCCACAGCACGGCACTAAACCAATATTTTGATATTCTCTACTCAATTAATAAAGAACCGACCGATTTAGCAACCGCCTTGAAAAACACGCGGGATAACCTAATTCGTACTGCCAAAGAAATTGGCGATTCGTTGGTTGTAAACTAGCCCGGCAAACCCAAATAAACATTCGTTTAATACCATACTACAAAACCCAAACAACCAATAGTTGTAAGGGTGGCATGCTAATTGCCCTATAGTTATTACCCAACCCGTAGTTTTTACCTAAAAATATTTATATGCTATTTCCCCGATTTACCTCAAAAACTACTAATATGATACAGGCAAACATTAACAGCCAGACCTACTTTTTTACCGTAAGCCATATTACCAAAGAAGCAAGCGGAAAGCTGATCTATGGTATCCGGTTAAATAATCGTAATTACTTTTTAAGTAAAACATCGGGCGTGAACGATGCTGTGCAATTGGATACAAATTTACCCATGAGCGCTAAGGTGCTTAAAGAAATAAACACCGTTATAACAGAAGTTGAGCTTAAACACAGAAAGCGACAGGCGTTAGAAAAAATCAACAAAGAAATATTCAGTATCCTTATACGGCTGCGAAATTTAGGGCTAAATAAATTCAGACCTGCTATAGGCTAATCGTATCTATTTCCCTTCGTTGGCTGCCCAAATATCGCGTATGGTATCTTCGTCCCCATGTCCATCGGGAACTACATCACTTTTGTTATTGGCGTAATACCAATGCTTTTTGTCCAAAGGCGAAGTTGTTTGGCGACCACCCGGCATTTCAACATGGCCGTTAGGGTCAGTTTTCTTTACCCAATCATAAGCGTAATGCAGCCAGTTTTGGCGATAAGGAGCCGGCTGGTGCGCAAACCAGCTTATTTCATCATATCCCCAAACCCATATACTAAGCCCGGCGGCTTTAGCCTGGCTGGGTTGTTTACTAACACCGTAATTATCAAACTCCACTAAATAAGGCAGATGGTCGCAACTCCACCCGCTTGGTGTTATGCCGCCTTTACTGCGTAAAAACAGGGCATCAGTATGGCCAACTTCCAGTTTAGCTTCTTCGGGTTTATCGGGTATCTCTTCTATCCTTAACGGGAAAGCATGCACATCCATTAACAAATGCCCATCCTTTAAAAAACCTCCGCTGGGTACGTGCGAGTCGCAGATCACCATTTTGCGGCGGGCGTGTTTATGTGCATAATCACGAATTAAGCCAAGTATTTGCGCGTAATGGTCAAGGTTCTTGTCGTTTTTATTCATTAACTCCACCTGCCCAAAATGCAAGCCCTCAATACCAGCATCAATGTATGATGCCCCTAAAAAATAAAAGAACAGCTTGGTTTCGTTCTGGCTAACATCAGGTACCGATCCGCGTCCCCATTGACCTTTAAATTTACCATCGGGATAAAGCATGGCATCATAGCTGAAGTTTCGTTTTTCGACGGGTAGATTTAATGCTTTAAAAGCCCAATCCGGCACTTCCAACTGGTTAACCTGCGGGGTTACGATCTCAAAAATACAAGCTTGTAAAATAACATCGGGGTCCACAGCATGTACTTTCCCTGCCAGCTCTTTTTCTTTTAAAAGATTTTTAGGGATATCTGCCTCTTGCCCCCATTGGCATACGGCCCGGCCAATAAGCTTAGCGCCGATATTTTTGATCATGCGCAGGTTATCATCAAAATTTCCCTGGCCTATCAGCAGGCTTTGCATGGTTATGGAGCGATTTAAATAATTCTCCAACACCTCGCGCGAGATGGTCTTTTTGAATTTATAATCTACCTTTTTTACTGGTGGATTGGTGTTGGCGTAAGTTGTACCGACAATGCTGATGAAGCAAAGAAAGGCGGCGAATATTGTTAGGTTAACTTTCATGATATAACATTTAATATTAAATAACTGTAAGAAGCAGCCCTCTTTCTCGCTTGCGGAAGAGAGGGCCGACAAACGAAGTGATGTCGGGGTGAGTCGA
>DHIR01000205.1 GCA_002403905.1 Mucilaginibacter sp. UBA4741 | reverse complement strand
TACACAAAATTAACATCTTTGAACCCTGTTGTTAACATACTTTATAATTTTACACATCTAATACATATTCTATGTCCAAATCTGTGGATTTTCTGGTTGTAGGTTCTGGCATTGCCGGATTAAGTTTTGCACTAAAAGCTGCAAAACACGGTAAGGTACTGATAGTTACAAAATCAAACGAAGACGAATCGAACACTAAATATGCCCAGGGAGGTGTTGCGGTAGTTGTGGATAAAAAGGAAGATTCGTTTGATAAACACATTAATGACACCTTAATTGCCGGTGATGGACTATGTGATAAAGAAGTTGTGGAGATTGTGGTGAAGGAAGGACCGGAACGTATTAATGAAATTATTGAATACGGAACCAGTTTTGACAAAACAAATGAGGGCTTATATGACCTGGCAAAAGAGGGAGGACACTCTGAATTTAGGGTACTGCATTATAAAGATATTACCGGTTTTGAAATTGAACGTTCTTTATTAGAGCAGATACATAAAAATCCTAATATTGAGATACTTACCCATTATTTTGCTGTCGATTTGATAACCCAGCACCATTTAGGCGAGTTTGTAGATAAATCATCAGACGATATCACTTGTTATGGTATTTATGCTTTAAATACCGTTACTAACGAGGTGGAGAAGTTTTTATCTAAAGTTACGGTTATGGCATCGGGCGGTGCGGGGCATATATATTCGGTAACTACAAATCCAACTATAGCTACCGGTGATGGTGTGGCTATGGTATATCGTGCTAAAGGAAAAGTTAGAAATATGGAATTTATACAGTTCCATCCAACTGCTTTATATAATCCGGGCGACTATCCTTCATTCCTAATATCAGAAGCAGTGCGCGGTTTTGGTGGTATACTAAAGCGCACCAACGGCGAAGAATTTATGCAGGAATATGACGAACGCAGATCATTAGCTCCGCGTGATATTGTTGCAAGGGCCATTGATGCCGAGATAAAAAAATCGGGCGAAGATTATGTTTATCTGGATATACGTCATCGCAGTAAAAAAGATATTTTAAAGCATTTTCCTAACATATACGCCAAATGTTTAGAGATAGGCATTGACATGACTAAGGATATGATACCCGTTTCGCCGGCCTGCCATTATATGTGCGGGGGGGTAATGGTTGATCATTATGGGCAATCATCCATCATGCGTTTGTATGCCTGCGGAGAATGTTCATCAACAGGATTGCATGGCGCTAATAGGTTAGCGTCAAATTCATTATTAGAAGCATTGGTATTTGCGCACCGGATCTATAAAAACGCCATTGATAAATTTGATGCCATTACTATCCCGGATAATATACCCGACTGGGATGAAAAAGGTGTAAAATCATCAAACGAAGATATCCTGGTTACGCACAACGTACGCGAAATGCAAAAGCTAATGAATGATTATGTAGGTATTGTTCGATCTGATTTCAGGCTGGAAAGAGCCATGCGCCGTTTAGGGTTATTATACGAAGAAACAGAATCATTTTATAAACAAACCAAACTATCCGTTAAGCTTTGCGAGCTACGTAATCTGATACAGGTATCCTACATCGTTGTAAAATCTGCCATGATGCGTAAAGAGAGCAGGGGGTTACATTATACTACGGATTATCCTAAACACCAGGAGCTTTTGGAGGATACGGTGTTTTAATAGTGTATCCTTCAAAACGATGTCATTTCGAAGCGTAGCGAGAAATCTTATACGCCTGATAGGTGAATCGCACGCATAAGATTTCTCACTCGTTCCTCGTATCGAAATGACATATTTGAGATCGAGCGGAAAACGGGATTCGAACCCGCGGCCTTCAGTTTGGGAAACTGATGCTCTACCAACTGAGCTATTTCCGCTAATGTTAATCAAACATAATAAAAATTAAGTTTCTTGACGTAAATTCGCTCATTCAATAATTCAATCAATCACTAATTAATATCATGCCCGTAATCCTCCCCGTAAAAGACAAAACTCCCACCTGGGGCCAAGAATGTTTCATCGCCGAAAACGCTACCATTGTTGGCGATGTAATAATGGGCGATAAATGCTCTGTCTGGTTTAACGCGGTTATACGTGGCGATGTTAATTATATCAGGATCGGTAATAACACCAACATACAGGATGGGGCCGTTATCCATTGTACCTATAACGGAGCGGCTACTAACATTGGCAATTATGTTTCTATTGGTCATAACGCTTTGGTACATGGCTGTACGCTAAAAGATCATACACTGGTAGGCATGGGTGCCATAGTAATGGATAATTGTGTGGTAGAAGAATACGTGATCATCGGTGCCGGTTCAGTAGTATTAGAAAACACCGTTTGCGAATCAGACTATCTATATGCAGGTGCCCCCGCCAAAAAGATCAAACCTTTAACAGACGAACAACGCGTTATGCTGGATAAACTGCCTGATAATTACGTAATGTACTCCGGTTGGTTTCAATGAGAGGATGTGAATTAATAAATAAAAATGTCATTTCGACCGAGGAACGAGGGAGAACTATCTCTTGAGCGTAGCGAAAAAATCTATACAAGATAGGTTCGGCGACATATCTGTGTATAGATCTCTCACTAGCGTTCGAGATGACAAATCCCTTAACACAACGGCATTGCGGAGCCTCCTTATAAACCTTCGATTAAAAAGCGATTTCCTGCGGCTGGTTTAAGGAGTAATAACCTCTTTTGGGATATCTACCGCTTCTTCCGATTCCCAATTTGGACGCAATGTAAATGGTTTATCATAAACCCAAATATTCTCAGGTTGGCGGCCCTCTTTTATATTACCAGAGTCCCATTTACCATTGCGGTTATCATCATAAGTAACCCTTAATGTAAATTTACCTACGTAGTAGTTTCGATAGGTTAATGTCGTCTTTTTAGTAATGACATCACTTCTTAGCGGGATATTCTGGTCATTTAATAATTCGACCACATACATTTTTGAAGAATCGGGCACGGTTAGTTTTAGCGTTAAATTGCTATAATTTTCGGGCTGATTTATAGTGAATTTTTGAACCTTCCGTTTATTTTTATCGCCGTATATATCTGTAAAAGCGCCCGGTTCAAGTATTAGGGTATAGCCTACTTTTTGTCGCCAGCGGTATTTCATTACAAAGTTTTTATCGGTTTTGCCGGTATCTTTTGTAAGTGTATAGTTTACTTGGTTTGAGTCCTCTTTTAAAGTGATTAACGTTGGGTCAAAGGGTTCTATCGGCAAGGACGAATAAATACGCAGGTCATTACCCGGTTTTAGTTGGTTTGTTGAACTTATACCAAACCGAAATGCCAGATTTCTTTGAAACGCTTCCTTCCGGCCCTTACGCAAGGATGTAGTATCTATAGGCTTGTTATTTTCAAAAAACGCGACCCTTATCGAATCAAAATCCATGTTTTTAGAATAGACCATGGCGGTGTCGCCGGTCCGGGTAAAATCAATAATTTTCTGTTCATCCAATCCGGGTGGATATAATATACGCGCGGATGGTTTGACAAGCGGTTTATTAAATGTAAACATCATGGCGCCATCGTTTGTAAACTTGCGGTCGACGAACCTTTGTTTGGTAGGGGCTTGTCTAAATAATTTTAAGCTGATGGTAGATGTATCGTGCGTGAAATTAATTAGCCTGGTCGAAAAGCCGATCAGCTCATTATCATTATTATAGATTTTGTCGGGGCTTTGTTCTTTTAAAGCATAAATTTTATAAACGCCTTCTTTCAAATTCTTCAAAGTAAAATTTCCTAACGAATCTGTTGTGGTGTAAATGCTGGGTTTCTTTTTACCAAAAAGTAGCGAGTCCTGTTTTAAAGTGAAAAGCATAACCGTTATATCTTTTTCCTTTAAGCCGGTTTGGGTATTAATTACGGTTCCGCCCATGCTTAAGGAGTCGATATGATTCCCGGTCGAAAAAACGTAGGTGAAGTTCTTCAGAATGTTGTTTTCGTTAACATCGCCAATGGCTTTTCCAAAATTGATAACGTAGGTGGTGTTTTTTTGCAGCGTGTCTTTTAAATCAATGACCAAACTTTTCTGACGGATTTTAAAATCAGGTATTTTATCAGACGCGGGGAATACCGTGATCTCCTGGAACTGGGAGTTTAATTTGAAGTACTCATCAAAATCCAGTTTGATTTCTTTTGCGGTAAAGTTGCGTGTCGAATTGGGTGGCGTTGCTTTTAAAAGTTTTGGCGGTTCCCGGTCTCTCGGCCCTCCTTGCGGTCTTTGTTGTACGGCGCAGCCTAAAGCCACCATCGCGAGGATCATAAACCATAAATTTCTATGAAAAAACCAGCCTTTTTTATTTAACGTCATTTTTAAGCGAAATAAACCATTTTTTACTTTTCACGATGATTGTCATTAAGATTTAAAAATAATGGCTTAAAATTAATATTTTGTAATTGATTGATTTACAGCCGTTTGCATGCTATCTTGATATATGAACCATCAAAACCGATATGTCGGACGGTGATACCCCCGAAATCCTTGATGCCTGGCCTAAAGTACGGGGTTTTATTTTCATCAACTTTTCTCGCGCCTCTTTTGATAAGGATTGCATTTGCTGGTAATTAAAATCCGGATTGATTTCTTTGTCCTCCATTTTTTTCATTCGCTCAACAATATCCATTTCCTTTTCAAAGTAACTCTCATATTTGATTTTTATTTCAGCCTGCTCAATAGTTTCTTTATCGTAAGCTGATAAATAATTTTCCAGCGCCGAATCAACTCTTTTTAAATCATTGATAGAAACCTGCGGACGACTTAACAAATTAAACAATTTAGTGGTTTGCGATACAGACGATGTGCCCAACTCTTCTAGCAATCCATTTACATTGCCTTGTTCTATAGACCGCGTGCGGGTATAGGCAACAATATCATCAGAGTTTTTTACTTTGGCTTTTACCTTGTCTAAACGCTCATCGCTGATCAACCCTAACTCATGACCGATAGGGCTTAGGCGGATATCTGCATTGTCCTGACGCAATAACAAACGGTGCTCGGCGCGCGATGTAAACATGCGATAAGGCTCCTCTGTCCCTTTAGTTACCAGGTCATCTATCAATACACCTATGTATGATTCTGACCGCTTCATGATCAGCTCGTGCTTGTCCTTTAATTTTTGATGCGCGTTTATACCTGCAATAAAACCCTGCGATGCCGCTTCTTCATAACCGGTTGTTCCGTTGATCTGACCGGCGAAATATAAATTGCTTATCAGTTTTGTTTCCAGTGTTAATCCCAACTGGGTAGGCGGGAAGTAATCGTATTCTATGGCATAGCCTGGGCGGAACATTTTGGCTTTCTCAAACCCGGGTATTTGTGTCAATGCTTTATACTGTACATCCTCAGGTAGCGAGGTAGAAAATCCATTTACATAGATCTCGACTGTATTTAATCCTTCTGGTTCAACAAATATCTGGTGACGTTCGCGCTCGGCAAAGCGATTGATCTTATCCTCTATAGATGGGCAATAGCGCGGCCCCAAACCTTTAATACGCCCGGTAAACATCGGCGACCGCTCAAACCCTTCTTTTAAGGTTTCGTGTACTTTGGTATTGGTATAGGTAATCCAGCAACAACGTTGTTCTTCAATTTGTTTAACATCTGTATATGAAAAGCGGCCTCTTTCTCCTTCATCACCCCACTGCTCTTCCATTACAGAATAATTTAGGCTACGGCCATCAATGCGTGGGGGAGTGCCGGTCTTCATTCTGCCCGATTCAAAGCCCAGCGTAATTAGTTGTTCGGTGATGCCGGTTGTTGCTTTCTCTGCAGCACGGCCACCGCCAAATTTCTTTTCGCCTATATGTATAACACCATTCATAAAGGTGCCATTGGTCAAGACTACTGCATCGGCCTCTATCTCTATGCCCAAGGATGTGCGTACGCCTTTAATGGTATTATTTGTAACGAGTAATGAGTTAACCGTGTCCTGCCAAAAATCAACATTGGGGGTTCTTTCCAAAGCCAGGCGCCATTCTTCTGCAAAGCGCATGCGGTCGCTTTGAGCCCTGGGGCTCCACATTGCTGGCCCTTTAGATAGGTTAAGCATCCGGAACTGGATAGATGTTTTATCCGTTACTATACCCGAATAGCCACCCATTGCATCAATCTCGCGCACAATCTGGCCTTTCGCAACGCCGCCCATGGCGGGGTTACAACTCATCTGCGCAATGGTGCCCATGTTCATGGTGACCAACAAAACAGATGACCCCAGGTTGGCCGCCGCTGCCGCTGCTTCACATCCGGCATGTCCGGCACCCACTACAATTACATCGTATTTCTTAAACATTTTAGCCTCCATGTTCCACGTGGAACATTAAATGTGTTTTCCTTTTGTCCATGTTCCACGTGGAACATCGTTTTTATATTTTCTTCGATGGGGTTAACACCCCGGTCGGTGCGCGATGCTCCCCGTGAAACATGGCGATTTTGGCGCCAATGTGTTAAGCTAAACATCATTGGATTTTGTTGGTAATAGTTGGTAAACATTGGTATGTTGTTGGTAAAACAAGTGCTTTTGTTTGCCTTTTTTGTTATTTTTTGTTATAAATCACCCTGGGTTCCACGTGAAACCTTTATGAAAGACACCAATGCAAAACTCGCCCAAATGCCCTCTAAAACTACAAAAGGGTAGAAGTTGATCATGTATGACGAAATGCCACACATAGCCGCGCCCGTAAAATTCAGAGCCGTATAAAGGCGACTGTTTGCCCGTATCTTTTTATATAAATTTAATAAAAATGCTATTAAAAGTATAATTACACCTAACGATGCTATAATGTCTGATGTTTTCATTAGGCTTCTTTTAACTCGGTTAGCTCCAGCCAGCGCAGGCTTTTATCATCCAGGTTGGCAGTCAGATCGCTTATTTTCTTAGCCGTATCTACAATAGCACTATTGTCTATGCCCGAGTTTAGCTTTTTATTCAATTCTTTTATTTGACCTTCAAGCGTAGAAATGTCTTTTTCAAGTGTGTCCATCTCCTTTTGTTGTTTAAAACTCAATTTGCTTTTAGGTGTCGATGAAGTAGAAGAGGACGCATTTCCCGATGCTTTATCCGCACGGTCCTGTTGTTTTTGATCTTCCTGCTCTAGCCTATAAGAAGAATAATTACCATTATATATACGTACATGGCCCTTTTCCTCAACAATAAATAGCTGCTCTGTTAGCTTATCCAACAAGTACCTATCGTGCGATACTATCATTAATACACCACCATAATTGGTTAAAAACTCTTCTAATACGTTTAAAGTATCTATATCCAAATCATTAGTTGGCTCATCCAGTATCAGGAAGTTAGGGTTCTTCATGAGGATGCTCATTAATTGCAGTCGTTTTTTCTCGCCACCGCTTAGTTTGGCTATAAAGCCATACTGTTTAGCAGGAGGGAACAAGAATAATGTAAGCAATGCCGATGCTGATATCATCTTGCCATCAGCCATGGTAATAAACTCGGCAACGTTTTTTACAACGTCAATAACGCGCTCGTCTTCCTTAAATGTAATACCCGACTGGTGAAAATAACCCAATACCGTTGTTTCGCCCTTTTCTATATGGCCACTATCCGGTTTTAATCCGCCGGTAATCATATTTAGCAGCGTTGATTTACCACTACCATTTTTACCCGCTAAACCAATACGATCGCCTTTTTTAAATACATAATTAAAGTGATCTACATAAGTATTGCCATTAAAGGCCTTACTTATATTATGGATCTCCATGATTTTATTACCCTGCCTTGCTGTTTTAACACTTAACTCGACAGTTAGCTTTGGGCCTCCGTTTTGTGTCTTGGCTTCCAAATCATAAAACGCGTCAATACGCGATTTAGATTTGGTGCCACGAGCTTTAGGTTGACGGCGCATCCACTCCAACTCCTTACGTAAAAGGTTGAAGTTTTTTTGAAACGATGCTTCATCAGATGCTTCCCGCTCGGCTTTACGCTCTAAATAATAGCCGTAATTACCCACGTAAGGTATGATCTTGCCACGGTCAATCTCCAAGATCTCGTTACACACATTATCCAGAAAATACCTGTCGTGTGTAACCATTAGTATGGTTTTTGTGCCATCGGTCAATAATTTCTCCAGCCATTCAATGGTATCAATGTCCAAATGATTGGTAGGCTCATCTAATATATATAGATCAGGGTCTTCAATAAGCAGTTTAGCCAGAGCCAAACGTTTCTTTTGTCCGCCCGAAAGGGTAGTAATACTTTGATTTAAATGATGAATATCTAACCGACCCAAAATGGTTTTGATCTTATATTCATACTCCCAGGCATCAACCTCGCTCAACTCTTCCATCACCTCGTTTAGCGCTTTTGCGTTATCGGGGTCATTTTCTAAAAGCTCTTCGTATTTACGGATGGCTTGCTGTTGCACATTATCGGCATGGAAAATATAGTCGCTAATGGTAACGGCATCCTTAAAGCCGGGATCCTGCTCCAGATAGCCCATCCTAAGGTCTTTGGTTTGTACAACTTTACCTTCGGTGGGTAAAAACTGACCGGCCAATAACTTTAACAGGGTTGATTTACCCGCCCCATTTATGCCAACAAGCGCAACACGGCGCCCCCGGTTTATGCCAAGCGTAATGTTTTTAAAGAGCCAATTGTCATGAAACTGATGGCCAAGATTTTCTACAGATATATAAGTACTCACGCTTTTTGTTTTATAATATCAGATGTATAAGTAAATACACCTGGTGTGTTTTTTAATGATTGTTTATACATGGCCTTTGCCACATCAAGGGCCCTTATGGCTCTGTATTTTTTTAGCCCGCCTCTTAATATGGGGCTTATTATTTTCATAAGCACAATTGCTATACGCTCAAGTGGCCTTGATCTTTTACGATACCCTATTAATATAGAGGGCTCATAAATATGTAAACTTTTTAACCCCACATTTTTAATATCATCCTCGGTATCGCCTTTCATTTTGGTATAGAAGTTAGATGACTCTGAATTTGCGCCTATCGCCGAAACCAGATGATATTGCTCTATACCATTTTTTAATGCAATCTCTGCAAGCTGCAATGGATAATCATGATCTATTTTTCTATACTCGTTCAAATTGGGCGTAACACTTTTAGTTGTACCCAGGCAACAAAAAATAACATCGCCCGTTATACTAGGTGCATAATGGTCTAAATGCTCAAACTCTACTACTAATTGAGTTATTTTGGTATTTTTTATTTTAGTTTTTTTTCTGCCGATTATTAACACTTCTGCATAATCTGGTTGTGCTAACAAAATATCCAGCAGTTTACTGCCAATTAGTCCGCTTGCGCCCACAATTATTGCTTTCTTTGTCATTAATCGACTTAAAATTTGCGCAAAAATACGCATTATTAATTATTGGAATAAATATTGTATGTTTAAACATGTAAATTTAGCAATATGAAAAGTACATTTTATCCCGCCAATGAGCGGGGAACAAGCGATCACGGATGGTTAAAAGCCAATTTCTCATTTAGTTTTGCGGGTTATTATCACCCGGATAAGGTTCATTTTGGTGCCTTACGGGTACTAAACGATGATATTATAGCCGGAGGTATGGGCTTTGGTACCCATCCGCATGATAATATGGAAATTATTACTATTCCATTACACGGCGCGCTGGAACATAAGGACAGCATGGGGAATATCGGTGTAATTCATTCAGGCGAAGTGCAGGTAATGTCTGCCGGAACGGGTGTTGAACACTCAGAATACAATCACTCTAAAACGGAATCAGCCAATACTTTGCAAATATGGTTATTCCCTAAATTCAAGAATATTGAGCCAAGGTATGATCAACGTGATTTTAAAGACGCTTTTAAATTAAACGAGTTTACCACATTGGTAACCGGCGATAAAAATGTTGATGCCTTATGGATAAACCAGGATGCGACATTCTCGATGGGCGAATTTGAAGCTGATAAGACCATCACTTACGAGATAAAAAATGCGGGCAATGGCGTGTATGTATTTGTTTTGGAGGGCGCCGTAAAAATAAACGATCAGGTTTTAAACAAAAAAGACGCGTTGGGTGTTGTAGATATTAGTTCGATAACTATTGATACCCAGGCAACTACCAGATTACTCATCATAGAAGTGCCGATGCTGCAATAAAAGCCAACTGCCGTGGGTCTGGTTTATTGAACGTAAAACAATTAAGCAAAACTTTGTTGTTAGTTACATTAATAGCATAACCATGGCAGAAGAAATTACTATACCCGGCTGGAAAAAGTGGCTGGAAGACATTGGCGAGCAAGTATCATTCTTTATCCGTTTCGTTAAAAACATATTTGTTGGCGGGTTTGAATGGTCTGAGTTTGTGCGCCAATGTTATGAAATAGGATACCGGTCAATGATGTTGGTTGGTATTACCTCCTTTATAATGGGTGTGGTTTTAATTTTACAATTAAGGCCCACCCTTGTAGAGTTTGGCGCGGCAAGCATGCTGCCCAAAACCCTTTCCGTATCCTTCGTTCGCGAAATTGGCCCCGTTATCATCGCCATAATATGTGCCGGTAAAATTGCCTCAAGTATTGGTGCCGAGCTGGGCAGTATGAAAGTTACCGAACAACTGGATGCCATGGATGTATCGGGCGCTAATCCGCTGCAATACCTGGTTGTAACACGCATATTGGCTACAACTATAATGGTGCCCCTTTTATCCGTAATAGGCGATGTAATAGGCTTGTTTGGCGGTTTCCTGGCCTTAAACCTGCGCGATCATATAAGCCTATCGCTTTATGCCACCAAGGTACTGGCATCTTTAGATTATACAGACTTTTTACCCGCTTTTATTAAAACCATATTTTTTGGCCTGGCCATTGGCTTTGTGGGCTGTTATAAGGGCTTCCATTCAAGCAAAGGCACAGAGAGCGTGGGCCTTGCTGCTAATTCGGCCGTGGTAACCGCCTCGCTATGGATATTTGTTATTGATGCCATTGCTGTACAGATAACCAGCTTATTATTTTATAAATAGATCATGGAAGAGAAATTAGCAATAGCCGAATCCAAAGAAAATAAAATCCATGATAAGAATGACGCGGTTATTGAGATAAAACATCTCAAAAAATCATTCGGCAGCAAAGATGTTTTAACGGATATTAACCTTACCGTACATAGCGGCGAAAATGTTGTGGTTCTGGGCCGATCAGGCGAGGGAAAATCTGTTACCATACAATGTATAGTAGGTATGCTGATACCTGATGCCGGCACATTAAAAGTGTTTGGAGAAGAAGTTGCTGATTTGGGTGATAAGGAGCTAAAAGAACTACGCATGAAAATAGGTTTCCTGTTTCAAAGCGGCGCTTTATACGACTCTATGACCGTTAGAGAAAATATGGAATTTCCACTTACCAGGGTATTAAAACTGGATGATAAGGGCGAAATAGATAAACGTGTTGAAGAGGTATTAGAGGCTGTTGGATTGGCCGAAGCTATTGATAAAATGCCGTCTGATCTATCTGGCGGTATGCGTAAAAGAGCGGGCCTTGCTCGTACGTTGATCATTAAACCCGAGATCATGCTTTATGATGAGCCCACTACCGGCCTTGACCCCATAACCTCGCGCGAGATCAGCCAGCTTATCCTGGACATGCAAAAAAGATATAAAACTACCTCTATCATCATTACACACGATATGGAATGCGCGCGCATAACCGCAGATCGTATGGTGATCATGGATGATGGCGAATACATAGCCGAGGGCTCATTTGACGACCTGCATAAATCAAAAAATAAACTTGTACAATCATTTTTTAAAGATATATCATGAAAACAACCCCCTCACAAAAAATAAGAATAGGCCTTTTCACTTTTATTGGACTGTTGGTGCTTATAGCGGCGATATTTTTTATCGGCAATCAAAAAAGCCTGTTTAGCGCTACGTTTAAATTAAGCGGAAGGTTTAATAATGTTAACGGCCTGCAGGTTGGCAACAATGTGCGCTTTGCCGGTATTAACGTTGGCGTTGTTAATGATATCAATATTATTAATGATACATCCGTGCAAGTGGTACTTAGCATTAATGACGATGTAAAAAAATTCGTTAAAAAAGATGCGAGGATGAGTAT
>DHIR01000252.1:3086-10772 GCA_002403905.1 Mucilaginibacter sp. UBA4741 | reverse complement strand
TTTTTATCGGACACTACTGATTTTCTCTATTAAAAAAATTCTTATCAACTTTGGATGTAAAATATAAAGTTGCGTTGATAAAAATACCCCACTTCCTATTTCTTGCCGTATTTATGTTAGCCGTGAAACCATTCGTAGGTTTTAATGCTTTTAAAGGAATTGAACAAGGTAAAACCCCAAGACTTTTTGTTAAGTCTTTTACCAAACGCAAACAGGAATATATAGAAGACAGCGACCTTGATATGTCTACCGTTCAGAAAAGGCTTGCTGATCCATTTGTAGGGCTAACTTTACTTTTTTCTTTTCTTTTAAACACGTTATTCCCTTCGATATTTCGAAAACCCCAATCGGTTACAGCCGGTATATTAGTAAATAATCATTTAAGTTTATTTCCTCCGCAACCCCGGTATTTGCTTTCAGGAAAACTTATTATTTGATTGTATTTCTCCTTAATGAATACGCTTTCTGTATTCTAAAACAATAACCGCGTACAGCGGGATTGTCTGTTTTTTATTTCTTAAAATTTCTTAATTCATTCATCAGGATGCACTATCTTAAACGATATGGGTGCGTGGCGTTATTGCTTTTTTTAGCTATGCAAGGCCATGCCCAAAATACAGTTAGCTTAAAAGACCTATTAAACAGGGTCGAACAAAAAGCGCCTGTTCTATTAACAGATTCATTGGCAATTACTGTTAAACAAGCGCAGGCTACCGAAATACGAAACAACTGGCTGCCCAATTTAAAACTAAGCTACCAAGCAGATGTAGGTACCAATAATAACACGCCGGGGCCATATTTTAGTTTGGGCATGGTACCATCTAATTCGGGCGGTATTAGGGCCACAAGTAATACCGATGCAGTGTTAGTTAACCTGGGTATTGCCTCTTTAGATTGGGAGGTTTTTAATTTTGGCGCTTACGGCGCGCAGGCCAATGTTGCCAATTCGGATATTTCAGTCGAGCAAAACCGTTTCCGGCAATCCAAATATCAGTTACAGGCTTATACTATTGGTTATTACTTGCAGCTATTACGATTGCAAGGTTTTTTAACCATACAAACCCGTAATATCCAACGCGATCAGGAAATCAGCAGGTCTATCGGGTCATTGGCCAAAAGCGGCATAAGGGCAGGTGTGGATACCAGCATAGCTGCTGCCGAGTTATCTAAAGCGCGGCTTAACTATATCGAGCTAAATAATCAGCTTAAACAAATACAGTTACAACTATCGGCTATTAGTGGCTTGCCCTACCAAACAATTATACCTGATAGTTTAGCAGCTACTCACCTTATTGATCAAACTAACACGATAGCTTTAGCCAACCTTGATACAATTAATCATCCCCTGATCAATTATTACCAATCTGTTTTAGATAATAGTAGACAAAGAGAAGATCTGGTAAAAAAACAATATAATCCCAAAATATTACTGGAGGGTGCGGCCTGGGGGCGTGGGGCAAGCGTTGATGCAAGTAGTAATTTCAATAGCCTGTCAACCGGTTGGGGTTTTAGCCGTGATAACTATGTAGTTGGTGTAGGTATTACCTATAATTTGTTTGATTTGCGCCGAAAACAACTAAAGTTGCGCACCCAAAAAACAGTTACCAATTATGCGCAAAAACAACTGGACGAACAAAAAACAGCACTAGCCTTAGATGTCAACCAGGCAGATATGGAGTTGAATACTGCAAGAGAACGCTTACAGGAAATACCTAACCAATTGCGGGCTGCCGGTGCGGGTTATCGCCAAAAATTATCGCTGTACAGAAGCGGCTTGACCGACATTATAGAGCTTAACGCGGCGCTTAATATACTTTATAGGGCAGAGAATGATTACGTGCAAGCCAGGTATGCTTATACCAGCGCATTGTTCCAAAAAGCTATTACAGGTAACCAGGTCAGTTCAGTTTTAAACCTTTTAAATTAATTAGTTATGTCAATGGTCTCCTCTGCGCTCAAAAGGCCCATAACCGTGGTTGTTATTACCATGAGCCTTTTAATATTTGCAGTGCTTAGTGCAATAAAAATACCGATAGATATATTCCCGCAGTTAAACCTGCCTACCATCTATGTTATCGAATCATACGGGGGTATGTCGCCCCAACAAATGGAGGGCTTTTTCTCCACCCGTTTGCAGGATCAATTCCTGTATGTAAATGGTGTTAAAACCATTACCAGCAAAAACATACAGGGTTTAACGATGCTTAAGCTTAGTTTTTACGAAAACGTAAACATGGCCGAAGCCCAAGCACAGGTGGCCTTGCAGGTAAACCGCGCCATGAAGTTCTTTCCACCCGGAGCCTTGCCGCCGCAGGTGGTACGTTATGATGCGTCATCGCTCCCGGTTGGGCAGTTAGTACTATCCGCTCCAGGCCGCAGTTTAAAGGAAATTTACGATTTGGCGGCTACCCGCATACGGCCAATGTTTGCCTCGGTGCCCGGCCTGTCTGCGCCGCCTCCCTTTGGTGCCAACTCGCGTTCGATCACCGTTAGTGTGGACCCTAACAAAATGCGCAGTTACGACCTTACGCCCGACCAGGTGGTAGAGGCGCTGGCTAAATTCAACGCCATGTCGCCATCGGGTAACCTCCGTATCAATAATACCATGTTTACCACCACGATCAACTCTTTGGTGAAAAAGTCAGAAGAGTTTGGTGATATTCCTATCAAAACCAAAAACGGGGTTTCCATTTTGGTAAAGGATGTAGCGCGTGTAGCTGATGCTGCGGACGTTACCGTAGATTATGCATTGATCAACGGTAAACGCTCGGTTTATATCCCCGTAGTAAAAACCGCTGATGCTTCTACCTGGTCGGTGGTGCAAAGTTTGAAAAGCAAGATACCGGAAATGCAAAGCTTATTGCCGGATGATGTGAAGATCTCCTACGAATTTGATCAGTCCATCTTTGTGATCAACGCGGTAAAAAGCTTAATGACCGAAGGCGGTTTAGGCGCTTTACTTACCGGTCTGATGGTGCTGCTATTCCTGCGTGACTGGCGCAGTAGCCTGATCGTGGTGATCACCATCCCAGTATCTATTTTATTGGGGGTATTCCTGTTAGGCATGTTTGGTCAAACCATCAATATCATGACCTTGAGCGGCCTGGCACTGGCTATTGGTATCCTAGTCGACCAGGCGACAGTGACGATCGAGAATATCCACCAGCATTTGGAAATGGGAAAATCTAAAAAGCTGGCCATCTATGATGCCTGCGAAGAGATCTCCTTCCCGCTGTTACTGATCCTGCTTTGTATCCTGGCGGTATTTGCTCCGTCCTTCCTAATGAACGGCGTACCAAAGGCCATGTTCCTGCCGTTATCCATGTCCATCGGTTTAACGATGATCGTGTCTTACTTGCTGGCTCAAACCTTAGGGCCTATTTTAAGTAACTGGCTGATCAAGGCCGAGCAGTACCAGCACTATCACCATGGAAAACTACATGCCCATGCCGGCGAAGCCTTAAATCGCAAAGAGGAGATACAGATCAATAAACACCTGAAAGAAGAACAGGACCATCCCGAAGACAATGACTTTTTTGAAAAGGTCAAAATGCGGTTCATGGAGATCATTACCTGCTGGATGCCCAATAAAAAACTGATCGTACCGATATATATCGTGGCCGTTATCGTGCTGGCCGGAGTGGGTTTTGTGGTCATCGGGAAAGACATGATGCCTAAGCTGAATAACGGGCAATTCCTGATCCGTATCAAAGCACCGGACGGCACACGTTTGGAACGTACGGAAGATAAATTCAAACAAGTGCTCAATATCATTGATAAAACGGTTGACCATCATATCGCCATCAGTTCGGGTTATGTAGGTATAGTACCCAGCAGTTACGGTACCAGTAACCTTTACATCTTTAATACCGGTACGCACGAGGCGGTGTTGCAGGTGAACCTGGACGAACATTATAAGGTGAATATGGATGAACTGAAGGACGCGTTGCGCAAAAATATCTCGCATGAACTGCCTGACCTGCGTATCACTTTTGAGCCGATCGATATGACGGAAAAAATCATGAGCCAAGGCGCGGCTACCCCTATCGAGATCCGGGTGGCCGGCAAAGACATGACCCAAATTGAGACGTATGCTAATAAAGCCGTGGCCAAATTAAAGGAGATCAGCTACCTGCGCGATGTGCAAATCGCACAGCCTTTAAGGATACCGGTTGTGGCCATTACGCTCGACCGGGAAAAGGTATCGCAATTTGGGTTGAATGTAACCGATATTGCGCGGTCGGTTACCGCCAGCACCTCGTCAAGTCGCTTTACTGAAAAGAACCAATGGCTTGATGAAAAAGCTGCCTATACTTACCAGGTACAAGTACAAATTCCTGAGTATGTAATGAACACGATGGACGAATTGAAAGAAATTCCATTATTGAAAGGACAAAGCACGCCAACGCTCGCAGATGTGGCCGATTTCAAGGTGATCTATTCGCCTGGAGAATATGACCGTTCGGGCCCACGCCGCTTTTTAACGGTGAGTGCCAATATCTATAAAAAGGATCTGGGAACTGCTACCACCGATGTACAAAAGGCGATGAACTCTTTAGGCGCACCACCCAAAGGACTGGTCGCAGAATTAAAAGGGATATCAAGCTTGCTGACTGAAACCATGAGCAGTTTACAAAGCGGTTTGGGCTTCGCGATTTTGGTGATCTTCTTATTACTAGCGGCCAATTATCAATCTTTTAAACTTTCCTTAACGGTACTTTCAACGGTACCGGCAGTAATATTAGGCTCGCTAACCGCATTGTTGCTGACGGGTTCGACACTTAACCTGCAATCCTATATGGGCATGATTATGTCAACAGGTGTATCCGTGGCTAATGCGATCCTGATAGTGACCAATGGCGAGGCGCTTCGGTTAGAGTTCAAGGATGCTACGCGCGCGTCCATCACCGCCGCCGCTATTCGCTTGCGCCCTATCTTGATGACCAGCTTTGCTATGATGGCGGGTATGATACCTATGGCTTCGGGCATGGGCGAGGCGGGCGAACAAACCGCGCCATTGGGCCGTGCCGTAATTGGCGGTTTGTTCGCATCTACATTGGCAGCCTTATTTATTCTGCCATTAGTATTTGCCTGGGTACAGAGTAAAACCACCTATGAGTCTCCATCCTTAATGCCCGAAAAAACAAAACAAACCTCAACGATATAAAAACATGAAAACAAAATTGATCATATTAGCTTCACTTGTTTGCTTTTTAGCAGCCTGCTCAGGCAATCAAAAACAGGTAGACCTGACCGAAACAAAGGCAACCGGCACTAAAAAATACGAGATCGGTAATATCACTGAAAAAGCTTTGTCAAGCTACGCGCGCCTGCCAGGACAATTAAACCCTTTTAACGAGGTTAACCTGTTTCCAAAAGTAAATGGCTTTGTAAAACAGATATACGTAGATCGCGGTTCGCAAGTTAGTAAAGGGCAGTTATTGCTTACGTTAGAGGCACCAGAAATGGAATCGCAATTGCAAGCGGCTAATTCGCGCTATTTGCAAGCCCAGGAAGCCGCCAACGCCAGCAAAGAAAAATATAACCGCTTAAAACAAGCGGCTGCCGAGCCTGGCTCTGTTTCGCCGCTCGATCTGGATAATGCTATATCACGCATGAAGTCGGACATGGCTATCGCCAATTCCGAAAAGTCAAATGTGGAATCGGTAAGAACAATGCAGGGCTACCTGCGTATTTACGCGCCATTCGATGGAATGATCGTGCAGCGGAATGTATCGCCCGGCGCGCTGGTTGCCCCTGGTAAGACAACAGATCAACCCATGTTGGTATTACAGGATACCCGAAAACTGCGTTTAGAAGTAGCGATCCCTGAGAACTATGTTGACAAGGTAGACTTAAAACAAGCCGTAACTTTTACGTTTAATGCCATGCCCGGCATGGAGCATACTGCAAAGATCAGTCGTTCGGCCAACGCATTAGGCAATATGCGCTCTGAAGCTATCGAGATAGATGTGACCAATAAGGACGGCCAGTTAAAACCCGGTATGTATGGAGAAGTGAAAATACCGATGTTGTCTGATGCTAAATCTTTATTGGTGCCTAACAAGGCCATTGTACGGTCTACCGAAAGAGAATACGTTGTTGTTGTAAAAGGAGACAGAGCAAAGCTAATTGACATTAAAGAGGGTTTAGCTGGTAAAGATTCAACGGAGGTAATTGGCGCATTGTCTGCAACAGATCAGATCGTACTGAAAGCAAGCGATGATATTAAAGATGGCGATTTGATAAAGTAATTCTTTTCACAAAAAAAGAGGCTGATATTGTGATATCAGCCTCTTTTTTTATGATGAATCTGCAATATTTGGCATTTAATGGGTTGTTTCTGGTTTCTGCCATGGCACACTTCCACCTTTTTGTATTTGTTTCATTAACAATTGGTTTAGTGTCTTGAGTTGGCCTGTTTTTGCATCCATCAAATTCTGTTGCTCTAGTGGGTCTTTACTTAAATCATACATTTCCAGCGGTTGGAATGGATTTGTCTGCAAAAGTTTCATATTGCCATTAACAACCGCGTTTGACGTTTTACCGCCAAAACCAAACCCTTCTCTTCGTATAAAGAATAATGGCCGTGGTGCTAGTTGCGTCTTACTATCTTTTAAAATTGGCAGAAAAGTTACACCATCAATTTTATGGTTAATATTAACCCCTGCAATTTCCGCTAAGGTTGGATAAATATCCATCAATACTAATTTTTCATTTGATTGACTGCCGGGTTGTATATGGTTTGGCCATTCAATAAATGCCGGAATTTTAAGACCTCCCTCGTACATGCTGCCTTTTCCATCTCTCAGGGGGCCATTATTGGCACCCATTTCTAGCTGTCCACCGTTATCACTTACAAACACAATTACGGTGTTTTCATACAACTTATTTTCTTTCAATGATTTGATCACTTTGCCTACACCATCATCCATTTGCTCAATTAACGCAACCAATTTTGCGCGTTTATCTGAAATTTGTGGCTGACGATCTTTCACCCTGGCAAGAAACTCGGGTGTCGGTTGTATAGGGGCATGAGGTGCGGTATAAGCCAGATACAGAAAAAAAGGTTGTTCATTCTTTTTTTGTTGGTTTACATAGTCTACGGCCCAATTGGTAAATAAATCGGTCACGTGGCCTTCTGCATGAATCTCTTTTTCGTTTTCCCTTAAAAAATTCTTCCCGTTCCGAAGATGTTTCCAGTAATCCTCCATCATATCGTCCAACCAGCCGTGAAAATAATCAAAGCCCTTTTCGTTCGGGAGGTTGGGCGATTCCAGCCCTAAATTCCACTTACCTATAATGGCAGTTTTATAGCTCACTTTCTTTAAAAGATCAGGTAAAAGCTGAACACCGGGAGTGAGGTATCCAAAATTATCCTCGGGTATATTCCTTATAAGGCCCGGAACACCTACCATCTCCGGATAACGACCGGTAAGTAAAGAGGCACGGCTTGGTGAACAAACAGAAGAATTAGCATGAAAATTATCAAAACGAATTCCATCTTTACAGAGCTGGTCAATATTAGGTGTCCGGATATCCGGTGTACCATAATAGGATACATCATGGTATCCCTCATCGTCAGTAAGAATAATGACTATGTTTGGCTGTCGTTTTTTTTGCTGGCTATTAGAAAAAAGAGGTATAAGCAATAAAGCAGACAGCAATATTTGTTTGGCTAGCTTA
>DHIR01000252.1:1822-2995 GCA_002403905.1 Mucilaginibacter sp. UBA4741 | reverse complement strand
GTTAAAATAGGTTTTATTAAATCGCCTTAAAATTTTTCATAGTTTATTTAGCTGTCAGTTTATCTCTCAAAACTTTCATCCAATATCCGCCTATCACGCTGCGGGCCTGGAAACCAACCATTTTACCTGTTGTAGTTTCATGCCAGTCGCTAAGCGGAACGCGTGAAGGCGTTTTAGTTGCAAACTCATAAACCGGATCAAGCAGACCTTGAAAATCTTTCTTGCTTTCGGCCATAGCTGCCGTCCACATTATCCAATCAGATTTCGTGTAGGTTTTTCGGCTATCCAAAGGCAAACCAAATTCGTTTTGATGTGCCAGATAGTACTTGTATTCGGTAGTGTAAACACTTTCAGGGAACAGGTTTAACTTTAAAACTTTATCCCAAACTATATTATATTTTTGGCTCCAGGTGTTTTTATTATCAAATACCAATGCGTAGTGGTCACCGGCATCATCTTTAGCTATCCATTTCTGCGCATAGTCTTTTGCCATATCGCTATATTTTTTAGCAGTCGGGGCATCACCTAATTGTTGCGCCATTTGCGCGTAGGCACCAATAGCCACAATAGCTTTTACCGACAGGTTAGCATTATGCGCCAGGTGACCCGCGAAATCATCGGTACATAATTGATTACCCGGATCGAAACCAGCCTCGGCTAAATAATTTGTCCAGATGGTAAGGGTCTTCCAATGTTTTTTGGCGTAGGCCGGGTTATGTTGCGCTTTTACTATTGCCGCTGTAAGGATGATCATATTACCACATTCTTCTACCGGCATATCCTCGCCGTAAGTTTGACCGTTAGCCAATGGATAAGTACCCAGATCGTGTGCGGCGAAAGGTTTGGTCCACTTACCGCTTTCGCTATAATAAAAAATACCGTTAAGCATACCAGCCATTAACTGCGGGTTATACAGCAAATACAATGGCGCCGACGGGTAGGTAACATCAACCGTGTTTATTGAACCATTGCTAAAGTTTTCTTTTGATAACCATAAGATATCGCCCTGCGGACTCTTAACTAGTTGGTGCGCCGCGATACTTTGACGATACGCCATCACACATAACTTCGAATATTTCTCTCCGCCTGATTTATAAGCATCCAAATATATTTTACTATCTGTTGCATTGCATTTAGCTATTACAGCCGCTTTGTTTTTGGCAGCTGTATTCA
>DHIR01000252.1:1226-1565 GCA_002403905.1 Mucilaginibacter sp. UBA4741 | reverse complement strand
TTCGCCATCCATTGTTGCGCCGACAGCATTGCGCCACCATGGCTTAAGGTTTGTACCAAAATATTGAACAGAATACAGATCGTCATAACCAATCATTACATATTTTGATAAGGCATCCTTGCCAACCATGCCAAATGGTAATACGGTATTTAGCATTAACTGTTTGCCGCTGGTGGCGGTACTGTTATATGCGGTATTAATGAATGATGGAATAGCCTGCAAATCTTCAGTAACGTATTGTTTGGCGCCCATTGTAGCCGGGGCGGCAACATAGGCATATCCCCAATCGATGCGGAGGTTATCACCTTTCTTTTGTAACACCGGCTGCTCTGTAGTGCC
>DHIR01000252.1:0-921 GCA_002403905.1 Mucilaginibacter sp. UBA4741 | reverse complement strand
GCCTTTAATACTCGCAACCCATTTTTACTGTAAGCAGATGCTTGTACGGCCTGTGCAGGTGTATTAACTGCTACATTGGTGCTTACACCCTGGTAAACGCTGATATTATGTTTTTTGCCATCGGCAGATTTTGCCTGATAGGTGATGTAAGATACCGGCGATGAAAATAAGGTCAAGTCGCTCATCACTAGTGGCGATGTGAAGGTTACTTTCAAAGTGGCAGGGCCAGCCTTAAAGCTATAAATAGTTTGGGTTGCGGTAACTCTTACGTCCGTTTGCACGGCTTGTTGAACAACGTCCATGCTTTTATCTTTAAATTCTTCGGCAAGGCCGGCATCCAGGTAGCTGCCACCTGTTGTGTTTTTACAATGAATGGCCAAAATGTTCTCGCCTGTTTTTAAAGCCGATGCATCGGCAAGCGGTATCAATTCCAGCTCATTGTTCCAACCACGTTTACGGACTACTTGCTGCCCGTTCAAGTAAACTTCAACGTTATCATCATGAAATAAACGCAACAACAATTTCTCGGCAGGCAGTCTATCCAAAGTGAACTTTCTGCGTACCCAGATATCGCCACGGCGCCAATTGGTGCCTTTTTGCGCGCGTTCATCGCCAAAAGGGGCGGCACCTGTTTTCCACCCGCCATCGGCGAAGCCCGGTTTCTCCCAGCCATCAGCAGGTATGTCGTTTGTATATAAACAGCTGTAAGCTGCCTCATCTGTTGCCGGCAAAATTGTTTTAAATTGTAGGGATGCTTGCCCCATAAAACGATAAAATTTATCATCTACCTTAACAATACCCATCAAGGATTGGTCCTTACCTGTCCAGTGTTTGGTAACTGATTCATTGAGTTGGTCGGTGGTTGACCAAATGCTGAAATAGGTATTATGCGTAATAAGCGGGTAGGCAGGCATTTTATCC
>DHIR01000156.1:12912-35734 GCA_002403905.1 Mucilaginibacter sp. UBA4741 | reverse complement strand
TGCAAATATGCGGATATGCAAATATGCAGATTAATTTAGAATTAGTAGCTATCTTAGTGTGAAATTAACACTAAGTAGTTTAAACACTTGATTGTTTGCAGTCGGTTAGCTATCAATTAGTTATTTGCACATCTGCTCATTCGCATATTTGCACATCAATTAGCTTTACCCAGCTTACTATTCTTAAAGCTATAAGTAAAATAGATTACCAAACCTATCACCAGCCATATTAAAAAACGCAGCCAGTTGGTATAACCCAATTGGGTCATCAGGTAAAAACAGCTCATTAAGCCTAGTACCGGGATTAACGACAAGTTTTTTATAACAGCCAGCACGGTTAATACAGCAGCCAGGATGATGAATAAAAACATCGGGAAATTCTCGTGCGCGTTCTCGCCCGAAAATAAACCTAGTATCGGTTTCCAAAACAGTACCATACCCACTATAAATAGTACCGGCGCAATAAATTTAGAGTTAATGTAAGGCAAATGAAAACGGCCTTTATGCGCCGCCTCTCTTGGTAACAATAATACACCACCGCAAACCAGCACGAAGGCAAATAGAGTACCTATGCTAGTTAGATCTGTAACCTCGGTTAAATTCATAAACAGGGCAGGTATGGCAACCACAAACCCGGTAACAATAGTTGCAAATGATGGGGTATGATATTTAGGATGGATACGCGAAAACGCCTTGGGCAATAAACCATCACGACTCATGCTCATCCATATACGTGGCTGGCCCAGTTGGAATATCAATAGCACACTCGCGGTAGCAATAACAGCGCTTATGGATATTACATAGCTTATTTTATTTAAGCCAACTTTACCAAACACAAACGCCAATGGGTCGGCAACCTGCAGGTCCTTATAATTTACCATGCCGGTAAGCACCAAAGCCACTAAAATGTATAATACAGTACAAATAATTAGCGAATAGATCATGCCGCGAGGCAAATCGCGCTGTGGGTTTTCGCATTCTTCTGCGGTGGTTGATATGGCATCAAAACCTATATAGGCGAAGAAAACTCCTGATACACCTTTCATTACGCCGCTAAATCCGTTAGGCATAAATGGATGCCAGTTGGCAGGTGTTATATAAAAAAAGCCAATAACAATAACCGCAATGATGATGGCGATTTTTAAATACACCATAGCATTAGTGGCCCTTTTAGTTTCGCGTATACCTATGTAAACCAAATAGGTAATAACAATTACAATAGCTAAAGCGGGTATGTTGGCTATAAATTTAAAATCGCCAAAGCCAGGCGCTGTAGCCCAGGCTGATGCCGATTGTTTTAAACTGTCTGTTATCTGAGTTAAATTGCCACTGGCTGTTAATTGTTGTACTTGTTCGTGAGCCTTAAATGCAGAGTAGTAATCCATAGTTAAATAGGCGGGCATGTGTAGTCCAAATCCTTCTAACAAGTTTAAAAAATATCCGCTCCATGATATGGCAACGGCTATATTGCCTATGGCATATTCCATTAAAAGGTCCCAACCGATGATCCAGGCAATCAGCTCGCCAAATGAAGCATAAGCATAGGTATAAGCGCTGCCTGCTACCGGTATGCGCGATGCAAACTCGGCATAGCATAGGGCCGAAAATCCGCAGGTAATAGCGGTAATAATAAATAAAAAGCTAACAGCGGGTCCCCCATGAAATGAGGCTTCGCCAATGGTAGAGAATATACCCGCACCAACCACGGCTGCTATGCCCATTAAGGTAAGATCCTTAACGTTTAATTCTTTTTTTAGATGTGAACCGCCCGAATGTTCGGCATCGCTTAAGCCAGTGGCAACATCTGCTAATATTTTACTGATTGACTTTTTACGAAATATACTCTTCGACATATTTTAATTTGCTGTCCTGAAACCAAACATAACCATTTTTTTGTTGGGATATAAGTATATGCTTACTTTGCACCTATGAATATCGGAATAAAGGCTGTGCTATACAAGGCGAGGTTTTTTTTTATACCTTATCTTATCCTTATAGCCGCGTGTTTGATTATAAAATTGAATTATAGCCGCGAGGAAATTTACTTCGCCGTAAATGCCCGTAACTGGCCCTGGGCAGATAGTATTGCCCCTTATATTACAGATATTGGTAATGGCTGGACGACTATAATTTTAGCTGCTATCTTATTATTATTTACCTATCGTAAAGCATTTATTTTAATGGGAAGCTACGTTGCCAGTTCATTTATAGTGGCCCAGGCATTAAAGTTTGCCTTTGCAGCACCTCGGCCCAAATTGTATTTTCACAACCAACTGTTGCGTATACATTTTGTTACCGGTACAGATCAATTGAGTTTGCATAGTTTCCCATCCGGGCATACGGTAACCGCATTTTCGACAGCCATATTAATTGCTTATTGGAGCAAAGATAAGTTTTGGGGATTGCCGCTTTTATTGTTAGCCGCATTGGTGGGTTATTCGCGCATGTACCTGAGCCAACATTTTTTTGAGGATGTTACCGCCGGTTCTGTAATAGGTGTGGTTATAACTGTTATATGGATATATTGGGCAGAGAACAGGGAATTTTTAAAGTCCCCTAAATGGAATAAGGGACTGTTAGGGAAATGACCTCAGGTTATTATTCGTATTCCAATCTTTTTTTCCTTTGGATATACATTCCCACGGCAATTATAACCAATATTCCACCGGCACCAATCAAGCCTATTTGTAAGACCGACATACCCTTGGCATTTGATAAGTATTGATCATTTCGCTGTAACTCGGGCGATAATTTTATAGAGTTTACAAAGCTTTTATATTCTTTTCCAATCATCTCTTTACGGGCATTGGTATAAACATATTCAAACACATAACTAGTAGCGTTTGTATACAGCAACACAATGTTTCTAAATTGAATATCGCCCTGGCCGTTATCGGTTTGTAGCGTAAATGTTTTGGCCTTTAACTTGCCAATAGTTGTATCGCGCACAAATTGCGCGCTTGCATTGCTTGATTCGCCTTGTATGTTCTTAACGTTTTCTTTTAATACATTATCAAGATCACCTTCCTTTTGTAAAGGGGCGGTGTTTTTTGCATTTGGTGTACGTAATACCACCACATAACCCAATGCAGAATTTGAAGAAAATACCTGCTGACCCAAAGTATCTGTTTTTTGGTATGCAGATGGTAATGATACAGTAACTAAGCTGTCTATTTTTACCGGTTTTAGCTCCTGGCTAAAGCCAGTAATGGCAGATAATATAAGTGTCACGGAAATTAAAAATATCTTTTTCATACCTATACAAGCCCCAAAACCGTACCAAAACCTTAATTTTTGGTGCTTTATGACATTGGATACAGGTTAGACTCACAAAGTTTTAAAAACTTCGTGAGTCTTTAAAAAAGACGATAACAGGCTATAGTTTAGCTATCTCGGCCTTAATAAAATCGGCTAATTCTTTAACGTAGGCAGCGCTGAAATTAAACTGGATACCCGCGGTTTCATAGATCTCTTTAATGGTTTTAGTATAACCTAATTTTAGGGCATCCAGGTATTGTTGCAGGGCTTTTTCCGGGTTTTCTTTATAGTTTTTGTAAACGGCTATGGCTCCTAATTGAGCAAAGCCGTATTCGATATAGTAAAATGGTATCTCGAATATATGCAGTTGTTTTTGCCAAAGATTTGCTTCGGCTTCTTTCAATCCGCTCCAGTCGGCAAAGCCGGCGCCAAATGGCTCGTATATTTTTAGCCATGCTTCGGCACGCTCTGATGCCAAATGGTCAGGGTTGGTATAGATCCAATGCTGAAACTGATCTACCACGGCTACCCACGGTAATGTTTTAAGCACATCAACCAATTGATCGCGCTTCGCACGTTTTAAATCTTCTTCGTTGTCAAAAAAAACGTTCCAGTTATCCATGGATATTAACTCCATCGACATAGAAGCCAACTCTGCTACTTCTGACGGGCAATGTTTAAAGTCGTTCAACTCCAAATCGGCAGTTAAAAAAGTATGCACCGCGTGGCCGCCTTCGTGTACCATAGTGGTCAGATCACGAAAGGTATTGGCCGAGTTCATGAAAATAAACGGCGCTCCCGTTTCAGACAGTGGGTAGTTATAACCGCCCGGTGCCTTGCCTTTGCGGCTCTCTACATCAAACAGGTTATTGTCTTTCATTATCTCCAAACGCTCGCCCAGGTAGCTGTTAATGTTGCGGAAACATTGGATGGATTTCTCGATCAGTTCCTCGCCGCTGTTAAACGGTTTCAATGCCGGTTTGCCCGATGTATTGACGTCCATATCCCACGGGCGCAAAGTATCCAGCTTTAAAGCTTCCTTGCGTTGCTCGGCATGTTCGCGCAGTATGGGAACGATCTCCAATTCAATAGCTTCATGGAAAGCGTAGCAATCCTGTGGCGTATAATCAAATCGGCCCAGCGCTTGGAACATATAATCGCGGTAGTTTTCGAAACCGGCGTTAATAGCTACTTTATGGCGCAACACACGCAGGTGATCGAATAAGTCGTTTAGTTTTTCTTTTTCTTCTAATCGGCGGAAACTGATCTTTTCCCAAACCTCCTGGCGCTTGGCGCGGTCGGTGTCTTTTAAAAATACCGCGGCTTGCTCTAAGGTATATTCTTTATCGCCGATATGAACAGATAACGACCCGCTGATAGACTGGTACTTTTGTTGTTCAACCTGGATCTCGGTTTGGATAGGGATGTTTTCTTCCCTGAATAACTCCAGCGCTTTTTTTACGCCGCGCAGGTAAACAAAATATTTACCCTTATCAAGTTGATCAAAATATTGGCTTGCAACTAGTTTTTTATTCAACTCATTGCTGTAAGGCGCGGTTTTTGGTTCAATGTCGGTAGCGAAGTATTGAAAAGCAGCCAGCAACTCTTCGTTATTTGTATCGCAGGTCATGCGGATGTAGCGCCAGGCAAAATCTTCTTCCAAAGCAGCTTCCAGTTCGCTGCGGTCATGCAGCCAATGTTCCAGTTCTTCAACCGAATTTATCTGGCGATCGACCAAATCTTTATAAAGCGGTTCAAGCGTTTCCCATTTAATTTCAAGGTCGGCAGGTATATAGGTGCGTGTTTTTTTGTGGATCATGATGATTGGATGTGTAGATATGCAAATGTGCAAATGTGCGGATGATAATCAAAGAGATTGTTTGTATATTCGATAAGAAAAGTTAAAAAATAAAATGAACGCTAAACTATCGATTGATTTGATTGAACAAGGTATAAGCACTTTCGGTAGCGAGGAGGCTTTTCTAAGTTGGCTCCAAAAGGAAAATTTTTTCTTCGATAAAAAAGCTCCAAACGAATTTTTAGATAATGATAAAGGGATGAAATTTATCAAAGATAGATTGGAGGGTATGAGTTATGGCGATAATATGTAATTGATATTTTCGCTTTACAAGCTTTTTATATGATTAAAGTACTGTACTGTATTATCAATTTTTCGTTGGATACTATCAGTTATAGCATTACAGTTGATTTGCTTAGTAAATAGATTTTCCACATCATTCACATTAATGTTATCTCTTTTTGGCCCAATCATTTTAACTGTTAACTCATTACTAACTACACCATTCTTAAATGGGACTGGATAGCTCAATAGTTTTCCAGAAGTGATAAGATTGTCGATCGTATTCTTGCTAATATCATCATATGCACTTTTATCGATGTAACATCCTGCCCAATCTTGGGCTTCCGCTTTTAAGTAAGCGTCAATCAGAGCTTTACCATATAAAGAACTATTTATAAATTTAAATTCTTCTTGAGGATTTATAATAAAAGGATCGAAACTAATATCGCCCTTTACGACACAGCCCCTCACCGGACACAGTTGATTTACACAACAGCATTGAAAAAAATCATTACATACTTCAATTATGTTGGTAAAATGCTGGTCGCCAACACCACTGGTCCAAAAAATGATGCTATCTGAAATATGCAAACAATTTGCTTTGCTATATCTAAAATCAGGGACTTGACCACCGTGTGATTCTGTTATCCATGCATCACCATTTTGAGCACGTTGCGAATCTCTAAATAAGTGTTCAAATTTTCTGGAAACGTCTTCTTCTGTAGTGTTGAATATATATTCCTTAAATCCTAATATGTCAAAATATGCTAAATAGGTTTCCATTTAAGTGATATTACAAATGCATCCCAAACAACATCCCATGAGTTAACAACGACCTATCCAACAAAAACAAACTCGCAAACACTACACTAGCAATACCGTTGGTAGTCATAAAGGCGAAGTTTACGCGGCTCAAATCGTTCGGCTTTACCAGCAGGTGCTGGTAGGTTAGCATGATGCAGAAAAACAAGATCCCCACATAATACAGCAAACCAACCTGGGTATAGAACACCGGTAGCACAATAAATATGGCAGATAGTACGTGCAGAAAAGTAGATAATCGTAAAGCATTAACCTTACCCAAATAAGCGGGGATAGAGTGCAGGTTCTCGGCGCGGTCAAAGTCTTCATCCTGTAAGGCATAAATAATATCAAAACCGCTCACCCAGCATAATACGGCTAATGAGAAAAATATCGGAAGCAAAGCAAACTCGCCTGTAACCACCAAATAAGCCCCGATAGGAGCAAGAGATAAACCCAAACCTAAAACCAAATGACAAAGCGCGGTAAAACGTTTGGTAGCACTATAACCCAGCACAACCACCAACGCCACCGGGCTCAGGTAAAAGCAAAGCGGATTAATAAACCAGGTAGTTGCAATAAACAACGAGCAGTTAACCAGCGTAAACGTCAATGCCGATGCCGCGCTGATGCGCCCGGCAGGTATGTCGCGCACTTTAGTGCGTGGGTTTTTGGCGTCAATCTCTCTATCCAAATAACGATTAAACGCCATTGCCGAGTTACGGGCAAACACCATACACAACACCATCATCAATAGCTTTTGCCATTCGAAAGTATGCTGGGTGGTAGTTATCGCCAAAAAAAAGCCGATAAAGGCAAACGGCATAGCAAATATGGTGTGCGAGAAAGTTACTAGTGATAGATATTTTTTCATGTGTTATTCAAACGTCTTATAATCAGGTATCTCAAACGACTGATTTATCCCTCCAATAAAACCTAATATCTCATCGCGGCCTGCATGTAACTCGGCCGATGTAATGAAGTATTGCGGGATCTCTTCAAAAGTTTCGCCCAGCGCTTTTTTAAACTGGGCTATAGTTTGGTCGGTTTTCACGGCCGATTGTTTGTCGGCTTTGGTAAATACCAGTACAAATGAAAGGCCTTTTTCGCCCAGCCAGTTGCAAAACTCAACATCAATTTTTTGCGGATCAAGTCGGCTGTCAATCAGCACCATAACGCACTGCAGGCTTTCGCGCTTATCCAAATATTGTTGGATGAATTTGTTCCAGTCGGCCTTTTTTGTTTTTGATGCCCGTGCATAACCATAACCCGGCAAATCCACAATATACCAGTTATCATTCACCAAAAAATGGTTGATCAACTGTGTCTTACCCGGTGTTTGCGACGTTTTTGCTAATCCCTTTTTAGCAACAAGCATATTGATCAGCGAGGATTTACCCACGTTTGACCTACCAATAAAAGCATACTCCGGCTTAACCGGTGGCGGCAGTTTTGAAATTTGGGTGTTGCTGCAAATAAAGTCGGCAGATTTTATGATCATGGGGCAAAGATAGTGATTTAAAGATTTATTAAAATTAACGCATAATCATAGAACGGATCGGAAGCGCTTTTTTCTCATCCAACTTGGTACTATTAAACTTCCACTTTAAGGTTAGCATAAAGTACCGTCTGATGATGTTGGCCTGGGTATCATTGGTTATGTTTTCGTAAATACTGCGTTTGGTGCTGATGGCTTGGTTCAGGATATCATAACACGCCAGCTTGATCTCTGCCCTGTCTTTCTTCATGAAAAAGTGCGAAATGCTCAAGTTTAATAAATTGGTGCTTTTTTGAAAACCCGGGCTAACCAGCGGATTATAGGTATAATTATAAGTGCCCGATAAGTCCAGGTGTTGCGGCCAGCTAATGGTAAACGGAGTTTGAAAACCTATGGTGGTATAGTTTATACTATTATAATCAACCCCTGTATAATGAGATATGGAACGATTAATATTAAATGACGGATCAAGCATTAAAATGTCTTTCCAATTTAAACCAAAATGTTGACCGACTGAAACACTGTAAATATTTTGATATCCTTCCTGGTGGTTTACCTCGAAAAAATTATGATTATTGCTAAAGCCGAGATTTGTTGAAGAGTTAAGTTGCAAACTGGCTGTTTTTTTAAAGCGCTTTGTAAAACCAATACTTGCATTACTATTAAATCGACCATCTTTATTTAAAGGCGTTGTAGTTTCGGCACCGCCTGTACTCAAAGTACGCTCCCTGAAAATATCGTTTTGTGTATAAGAAAGACCGGCATTTACATTCAAACCCACTTGCGAAGCCGATTTGTAAATATTATAACTAAAATTGAGGTTATGCGTTCTGCTTTGTTTTAGATCCGGATTGCCTTTAACCGTAAGTAAAGGATTTATGGTTAGGGTATAAGGTATCAAATCGCCAATATAAGGCAGGTCAATACCTTGCGAATACCCAATAGAATAACTGCCGTTGCTAAAATCTCCAACAGCTAACCTTATAGTAGGCAATACATCAAAGTATTTACGGTCTATATCACTAATATTGCGGCCAAACTGGTTATTTACAGATTGTTGCTGTGCGGTTACATCGGCAACAAGGCTCATTTTTTTGGTGATAGCGTAGGTAAAGCTAAGGTTAGCGGCCTGTTTCCAAAGATTACGGGTAAGGTCGGTACTTTGGGTGGGCAGGTAAACATCATATAAACCTGTCGATTGGTTAAAATAATAAGCAGCGCCCTTGCTTATTACCTGGTTATAATTTTCGCTGAACCATATCCCCGCAGTTAACTTCTTTCCTGTCGGATAGCGATAAGATACAGTTAAATTACCGCCTATGTTTTTATTACGGTTAAGGGTGTAACGGTTAAATATATACGATGGAAAGCTTGCTACGTATGATGTAAGGTTGGTGATATTGTAATCATCATTGTTGTCCGGATTAATGGATAATCCTTGCTGTATATCAATAGACGATCCTTCCTTTTTTAATTGCTTATTATAAGAAAACCCATGGCTAAACTGTAGGTTGTTACCAGATCTGTTATCGTTATTTATAGAATTGCTTACCTGCGGGATAAAATTGCTGAAGCTATTTGCCATATTATTGGTAACGGATTGATTAGCTACGAAAGAAAATAGGGGTGTATAGCTCCATTGCATTCCTTCTTTTTGAACCCTTACTGATGCAGTTATATTATGCCTGTCGTCCAGCACGTTGCGGGCATTGGTGGTGCGGGTTGTAAAAGTAGTATCAACCGTTTGCTGCGCTTTGCTTGTTAGGCCGTTAAAGTCTGTATTGCCATGGCTGTAATAATAAGCAAGGTTGACCTTTAGCTTTTTACCATAATCGGTATTGATATTAACCCCGCCGCCTGTTGTACGGTTAACGCCCGAATTAATGCCGCCACCATAAAACGCGCCGCCGCCGCCACGGTTTAACCCGCCCTGGGTGTACAGGTCGCTAAAATCAAAACCTGTATTGCTTAAGTTATTGCTCATACCCAGGAAACTTACCTGCAAGGTATCCCTAAACATATTAAAAAAAGCGCCGCTCTCATACCGGCCACGGGTGCCTCCGCCGGCATATAATTTGCCAAATGTGCTTTTACGCAGTTTCTTTTTAAATTTCAGATTGATGATCTTTTTTACCAGCACCTCGTCAACCAAATGGTCGGGGTCGTCCTCGCGGTCATCATAAACCTGCACCTTATCAATTAATTCCGCGTCAAGGTTTCGGGTAGCTATCCGCAAATCGCTCGGGAAAAATTCACGCCCGTCAACCAGAACTTTCTTCACGTCTTTGCCATTTACCATAACGTGGCCCTGGTTATCTACCTCAACACCCGGTAGCTTTTTTAATAATTCTTCAACAACGGCATTGGGCCTAACCTTAAAAGCCTCGGCGTTAAACTCTATAGTGTCTTTGTTGATAACAACCGGGGCCCGTTCTGCCTTTATGGTTACCTCGTTTAATTGATTTGAACTTAGCGCTATGCTGCCCAGGTCAAGATCCTGCCCTTTACCTAAGGTTATGAACTTACGATAAGATCTATAGGCGACATTTGATATAAATATTTTTAAGGGGATACCCACAGGTAGGTTATGCAGGTTAAATGCGCCTTCCTTATCGGTTATGGTGTAAGATAATAACAGAGATGTGGTGTCTTGTACGGTTAATACGGCAACTGTTACAAATTCAACAGGGGCATTGGTTGCCGAGTCTATTATTTTACCTTTAATAGCAGCTTTATTTTGGGCCGTGCTTTTAAGTGCAAATATTAGAAAAGTTACTAGCAGAAAGTATTTAAACATATTAGGTAGATGATAAGGTTAATCAAATATGTTTAAATATTTCCAATATGTTGTAATCCAGTAACAATATTTAACATTTGTAAATTACATTTAAACAACAAACAAACCAAGGCATTATCTTAAACTTGTATGTTTAAACATTTAATACAATGAACGATTATAAAATACCAGCCCAAACCCGCATAGGCCATGTACATTTAAAAGTGAGTGACCTGCAACAATCATTAGATTTTTACAGCGGATTGCTGGGTTTCGAGAAAATACAAATGTATGGCGACCAGGCCGCGTTTATATCGGCAGGCGGTTACCACCACCATATCGGGCTAAATACCTGGCAAAGCAAGGGCGCGCCACGCGGGCCTGAATATGCGCCGGGATTGTTTCATACCGCTATATTATATCCCGAGCGTAAAGATTTGGCTGTAATTTTGAAACGATTGATAGATAAAAAGTATCCTATCACCGGCGCATCAGATCATGGTGTATCAGAAGCTATCTATTTAGATGACCCTGATGGAAATGGCGTAGAGCTTTACTGGGACAGGCCACAAGAACAATGGCCCAGAGAAGATAACGGCGAGATAGAAATGTTTACACGCAGATTAGATATGGAAGGATTGCTGGCGTTGGCCAAATAATTATCTTTGCCACTATGGCTGTAACTTTAAGACCAATCCAACCCAGTGATAATATTGAACTGGCACGCATTATTCGCGAATCGCTAGTAGAATTCGGTGTGCCTAAAGTGGGCACTGTTTATTCGGACCCGGATACTGACCGTTTGTTTGAATTATTTCAGGCCGCACCAAACAGTTGCTATTTTGTAGCCGAAGAGGATGGGATTTTACTAGGCGGATGCGGTGTTTACCCCACAAACGGATTACCAATCAACCACGCCGAACTGGTAAAACTATATTTAACTGCCGCCACACGCGGCCGCGGCATTGGTAAAATGCTGATGGAAAAATGTTTTGCTGCTGCTGTAGAATTAGGATATACACATCTGTATCTGGAATCTTTTCCGCAATTAGCTAAAGCGATAAGTATTTATGAAAAGACGGGCTTTAAACTATTGGATCATGCTTTGGGTAACTCGGGGCATTTTTCTTGTAATATCTGGATGGTGAAGGAGTTGTAAATTTTTTATCAATCAACGTAATCAAATCATCAACTTAATCAGCGGTTCAGACAAATAAATTATCTTTGCCCCATAATATGAGCAAAACCGTAATTCCGTATAATACAGAGCAAGGCACCAAAAAAGAGCAGGTGGCCGATATGTTTAATAATATATCAAAGACCTACGATTTCCTGAATCACTTTATGTCATTAGGTATTGATATTATCTGGCGTAAAAAAGCTATAAACGAGCTAAAGAAAGATCAACCCAAACTGATCTTAGACGTTGCCACCGGTACCGGCGATTTTGCTTTTGAAGCATTATCTATATTAAACCCCGAAAAAATTATTGGTGTTGACATTTCGCAGGGGATGCTGGACATCGCTAAACAAAAAATAGCCAGACGCAATTTGGGCGATAAATTCGAGATCAAACTAGGCGACTCTGAAAAACTACCCTTCGAAGCCGGCGCGTTCGATGCGGTAACAGTTGCCTACGGTGTACGTAATTTTGAAAACCTGGAGATGGGCTTGGCCGATATTAACCGTGTTTTAAAACCCGGTGGCAAAGCGGTAGTATTGGAGTTTTCAAAACCCAAAGTTTTCCCGGTTAAACAATTGTACAAACTATATTTTAATTATATAACCCCTGGCATAGGTAAGCTTTTCTCTAAAGATTCAAGAGCTTATTCATATCTGCCAGAGTCGGTTGCCGCTTTCCCGGATGGGCCGGCTTTTATAGCCGTTATGGATAAGGTTGGCTTTAAACATACCAAATGCAGGCCATTAGCGTTTGGTATTTGTTCTATTTACACAGGCATTAAATGATCAAAATCCGGTACCTGCTAATTGTAAGCTTTCTTTTTTGCAGCAATTGCCTGTTTGCGCAATCTGTACCTGCATGGGGTGGGGGTGCCGACCAAAAAGATATAAGCTTTGGTTTTAGCTTTAGCTACGTTAGCAGTTATTTTAAAATTGACAAGAAGGCCGACTGGCGCAAACCATACATCGATAATGACGGCAATAAAATTACCGATTCGGTAAAAAGTATAGGATCGCCAAGTTCGCAGGGATTTGCCGTTGGTTTTTTAACACGTTTCCGCATTACCGAACATTTAGAGGCCCGCGTTACCCCCTCCTTAATTTTTGCTGATCGCAACCTGGATTATACCTATAATACACCATCGCAAAATACAAGCAAACCAGTACAGGCTACACAGGTTGATCTGCCTATATCTATTAAACTAAAATCAGACCGTATAGGCGATTTTAGGGCATATATATTGGGTGGTATAAAATATTCGCAGGCAATTGGCAGCCATGTAAACTCTGATGCAGGTTTAAGCCTGATAGATAAGCATGTTAAAAACGTTAACAGTTTTGCCTCGTACGAAGCCGGTTTGGGCTGCGATATTTATTTTGAGTTTTTTAAATTATCGCCGGAAATAAAACTATCAAACTCGTTTGGCAATGTATTACTTCCCGAAAATCATCCTTACTCTACCCCATTAAACAGATTGGGGTTACATACTTTAATGTTTAGCCTTTACTTTGAGTAGCTGGTTGCTTTAATCTTTATTAAATCGTTGATTCCCGACTAAAAAGCCTAATTTCGCACCGGATTTAATACCACATCTATGGCTAAAATTGCATTAATTACCGGGGCCACAGCAGGAATAGGCGAAGCCTGTGCGCAATTGTTTGCCCGCGAAAAATATGACCTTATACTTACTGGCCGCAGGCTTGATAGGTTAGAGAAATTAGCGGCAAGCCTTAATAAAAAATACAATACCGAAGTAGCCGTTTGCGCTTTTGATGTACGCGACCGCGAGCAGGTAACCAGTAATTTTGAAAGCCTGCCTGCTAAGTGGAAAAAGGTTGATGTACTGATAAACAATGCCGGTTTAAGCCAGGGGTTAGATCCGATCCAAAACGGTAACCTGGATGATTGGGATACCATGATAGATACCAACATTAAAGGTTTGCTGTACGTTAGCAAGGTTGTATCAAACTGGATGATAGCTAATGGAAAGGGGCATATTGTAAATATAGGCTCAATAGCCGGTAAAGAGGTTTACGCTAATGGCAATGTGTATTGTGCTACTAAACACGCGGTTGATGCCTTAAACAAGGGCATGCGTATAGATTTAGTACAGCATGGTATTAAAGTTACCGCTATACATCCTGGCGCGGTTGAAACAGAATTTTCTGAAGTACGTTTTCATGGCGATAAAGAACGGGCCAAAAAGGTATACGATGGATTTGATCCGCTTGTAGCCGAAGATATTGCCGAAACCATAATGTTCGTAGTATCTCGTCCTAAGCATGTTAACATAAATGACTTGTTGATAATGCCAACCGCGCAAGCAAACGCAACAACCATAGTTCGGAAATAAATGTGCAGATGTGCAAGTGTGCGGATATGCAAATGAATAAATAAAAAACAAAATCCGATATCGAACATTCGACATCAATAACTCACTCATTCAATAATTAAGACATGTCATTAATACAACAAATAGATCAGGATATAAAACTGGCGATGCTTGCTAAACAGGCAGACCGTCTACAAGCTTTACGCGCTGTAAAAGCGGCCTTATTATTGGCAAAAACCGAAAAAGGCGCTGCTGAAGAATTAACACACGAAGTCGAAATTAAAGTATTGCAAAAGCTGGTAAAACAGCGCAAGGAGTCGGCTGATATTTATAAGACCCAAAATCGCGATGACCTGTACCAGATAGAGATAGCCGAAATGCAGGTTATTGAACCATATTTGCCACAACAAATGACCCGTTTTGAAATTGAAGGCTTTATACAAGAATTGATTGGCCGCATTGGCGCCACCTCCATACAAGACATGGGGCGGGTAATGGGTATGGCTAATAAAGAACTTGCGGGCCAGGCCGACGGCAAAACCATATCAGAGGTTGTGAAACAATTACTGGGATAATTTATTTGATATAATTGTTGCAGATAAACTGCAATAAGCTATTTTTATGGCGAGCATTAGCGCTAAGAAACTTACGAAGTTTTTAAAAGGCGTAGCCCTCAATGAGGCCGCTGAAATAAAACAAAACGAATTAAACTTCGTAAGTTTAGAGTATAAGATTTTAACATTTACAAAGAATATATATATGAGTTTCGTGCTTAAAGAGGAACGTGGTTTTAGTTACATCGATGAGGGCGAAGGCGAAGTGCTGTTATTGCTGCATGGCTTAATGGGCGGTCTTAGTAATTGGGAAGAGGTTATTGAAGAGTTTAGAGGTAGGTTCCGGGTAATTTTACCCATTCTGCCAGTGTATGACCTCCCTGTAATAACTACAGGGGTTAAAACGTTATCAAAATACGTACATAAGTTTGTAAAGTATAAAAAGCTGGAGAACATTATACTTTTAGGTAATTCGTTAGGCGGGCATGTTGGTTTAATATATTCATTGGCCCATCCTGAAAGATTAAAGGCTTTAGTTTTGAGCGGGAGCTCGGGTTTATATGAAAATGCTTTTGGAGGGTCTTTCCCGCGAAGGGAAAGTATGGATTTTGTAAAAGAAAAGGTTGAATACACCTTTTACGACCCTAAAATTGCTACGCCCGAATTAATTGACGAGGTTTATAAATTAGTTAATGACCGTCATAGTGTTATAAGGTTATTAGCGATGGCAAAATCGGCCATACGCCATAACATGAAAAAGGATCTGTATAAAATACGCATACCGGTTTCATTAATTTGGGGTAGAAACGATAAAATAACACCGCCGGAAGTTGCTGAAGAGTTTCATCTGCTATTGCGGGATTCTGAATTGCACTGGATAGATAAATGCGGCCACGCGGCCATGATGGAGCATCCGCAGGAATTTAATCGCTTGTTAAAAGGGTTTTTAGAAAAAATAGGAGCATAATATGTTAGCAGTTGAGTTGATAGTTGACGCGATACCACCGATACACACCTCTGATACTATACAGAAGGTGCTTGACCGTATGGTTGAATTTCGGGTGCGCCACCTGCCAATTGTAAACGAAGAACAGTTTCTGGGCCTGCTTGCCGAAAGCGATATACAGCCCGAAATGGACCCCCAAACGCCTATTGGATCGCTGACGTTATCGTTAGTTAATCCGTACGTACGCGAGGATCAACATGTTTATGATGTTATCCGTTTGTTTTATGAGCAGCAGCTAAGTGTAGTGCCGGTGCTGGATATTAAGAAAAACTATTTAGGCATTATACCTATTAATGCCATGAACCAGTATTTTGCTACCATTACTTCGGTATCGCAGCCGGGTGGTATTATTATGTTGGAGATCAACAATAAAAATAACTCGCTGGCGCACATGGCGCAGATAGTCGAGTCCGACAATGCACAGATACTAAGCTCGTATGTGCGTACCTTCCCTGATTCTACACGGATGGAGGTAACACTAAAAGTAAACAAACAGGATATCTCTAATATAATTGCTACCTTTTTACGTTACGAATATGATGTAAAAGCCACCTTTAATCATAGCGAACATGATGACGGAGCAATGGATAGGTATGCTTCATTGATGAATTACTTAAATCTATAAGCTCATTAGGTCACTTGTTCATTAGTCCATTTATAAATAGTCTATACCATATTAAATATAGACTCAAATACAATCCTAATAAACAGTGCACCAATAAACTAATGAACCACTGAACTAATGAACGAATGAAAATAGCAGTATACGGCAGACAGTTTAATGACCAGGCAGTATTGCCGTACATACAGCAGGTATTTGATAGCCTATCGTTGCATTCGGTCGAGATCTATGTTCATCACCAGCTCAATAAGTATTTAGCCGGAAAAATTGATACTGTAATTTATAATGTGCTAAATGAGGGCGACCAGATAAAGGGCCTTATTGATGTATTTATTACGCTTGGTGGCGATGGTACCTTATTGGATATGGTGAGTGTTATCCGCGATTCGGGCGTACCGGTAATAGGTCTAAACTTTGGCAGGTTAGGTTTTTTAGCCAGTGTAAATAAAAGCGATATAGCATCGGCCATACACGCGGTGGTTAATAACCAATATACATTGGATGGCCGTGGCTTATTAACTGTCGAATCTGAACTGAATATATTGGGCCTTGATAACTTTGCGCTTAATGATATTACTATCCATAAGCGCGACGACTCGGCTATGATCACTACCAATATGTTTTTGGATGGTGAGTTTTTAAACTCTTACTGGGGCGACGGTATTATAATAGCTACAGCAACCGGCTCAACAGCATATTCATTAAGTTGTGGTGGTCCTATAATATTTCCCGAGTCGAACAGCATCGTTGTAACACCGGTTGCACCGCATAACTTAAATGTAAGGCCAATTGTATTGCCCGATAGCAGTGTGCTATCCTTCGAGGTTGAATCGCGTAGCTCTAAATATATTTTATCCTGCGATTCGAAAACCGAGATAATAGACAAGCCCTTGCGCTTTAAGGTGCAGAAAGCAAAATTTGAGTTAAATCTTATCCGTTTAAGTAATGAAAGTTATTTATCAACGTTAAGAAACAAACTATTGTGGGGCCTTGACGCACGCAATTATTAAATTTGGCGGATGTCTAAATCGTTAGCTGTTATACTTTTATTGTTCATCTCGTTTAATTTACAGGCACAAACCTGGGAGTTAGGCGCGTTTGGCGGTGGTGCAGGCTACATGGGCGATCTGAATCAAAACAATCCATTGAAAATTTCGGGCTTAGCGGGTGGCGCTTTTGTAAAACGTAATTTTGATGGCTACTGGGCATTAAAATTAAGCTATACCTATGGCCAGATAAAAGGGGCGGACAGCTTATCCGGCAACCTACAGGATCGTAACCGTAACCTAAGTTTTAGTACCCGGCTAAATGAGGTAAGCTTAACCGGCGAATTTAACTTTATGGAATACGTACCATCAGTAAGTAAAAACATATACACGCCTTACATATTTGCCGGTATCGCTTATACAGGTTATAACCCGCGAGCCACCTATCAGGGGCAAACGTATGAACTGCGTACGTTAGAAACCGAAGGTAAATCTTATTCAAACTCCACTATTGCCGTACCTTTTGGCGTGGGTATTAAATATAATATTGCAGGTAGGTTAAGCTTAGGGGCCGAGTTAGGCTATAGAACCGCATATACCGATTATTTGGATGATGTAAGTGGTGTTTACGCTGATAAAAGCAAATTGGGAAGCGCAATATCAGTGGCTTTGTCTGATAGGTCTGTGGGGCAAACAGGCACTGCCGGTACCCAGCGTGGTGATCTGCGGCCACACGATACCTATATGTTTTTAGGCTTTACTATATCATACACCTTCATAACGCAAAAGTGTTATTATTAAACTAAGATTTATAGGATTAAAAGATTGTAGGATTAATGGTAGGATAATAAAACTGGTATCATGGTAATCCATAAATCTTATAAATCCTAGTCAAATTATAGGCCAAACTTTCTTTTTATCAGCATACTAAAAAAGTACAAAGTAAGTTTTACCTTTGTCACCTGAAAAATTGGGCATTATTTAATAAAAGCGTAATTAGCAAGCGTGTTATTGAATTATCTTTTTTAACCAAAAACACGTATTCGAGCCTGTAATGGCTTTTATTGATCGGCAAAGGAAAATGAGTTATAAGGATCAGATTGATTTGTTAAAGTTACCGCAGCATATAGCCATTATTATGGATGGCAACGGCAGGTGGGCAAAAGATAAAGGAAAATTAAGAATATTCGGTCATCATAATGGCGTGCTTTCTGTTAGGGATGTAGTAGAAGGTGGTGTTAACCTTGGTGTTAAATACCTAACGCTATACACTTTTTCGTCCGAAAATTGGAACCGACCTAAGTTGGAGGTTATGGCTATTATGGAATTAATGGTTAGCACAATTAATAAAGAAATAAAAAATTTCATGGACAAAAACGTTCGTCTAAATGCCATAGGCGATCTAAATATGCTGCCAAAAAAATGTTATGAGGAGTTAAATAACGCTATAAAAACAACTTCAAAAAACACGGGGCTTGTATTAACATTGGCATTAAGCTACAGTTCGCGCCGCGAAATTGTTAATGCCGCAAAAAACATAGCCATTAAAGTAAAAAGCGGTGAAATAAATATCGATGATATTGACGAAACACTTTTTGAAAACAACCTGTACACCGGCGATATGCCCGACCCCGAGTTGTTGATAAGAACAAGCGGCGAATTTAGGATAAGTAATTATTTATTGTGGCAAATTGCCTATGCCGAATTGTATTTTACAAAAAAATTATGGCCCGATTTCAGGAAAGAAGATCTGTATGAAGCTATACTTGATTACCAAAAACGCGAGCGCCGCTTTGGTATGACAAGTGAGCAAGTCAACTAAATTTTTCATTTTAACAAATTTTAACAACTGTATAAATTATTTTTAGCCCACTAAAATATCCGAATGAATAAATTTCTGTTTGCTATTCTTTTCTCTGTAATAAGTACTGCTGCCCTGGCCCAGGTTAGGCCAAATCAACAAATGTTCAGGTCGTCATCGTCTGATACTTTGAGCTACTTAAACCCAAAAGAATATATTGTTGGTGGGGTTAGTGTTACAGGTACAGTGCACCTTGATAAGGAAGTGTTGCTTCAAATAGCAAAAGTAACCAAAGGCGATAAATTGCTTTTACCCGGCGAAGCCACCTCGACTATTGTAAGGAACTTGTATAAAGAGAATTTATTTGATGATGTAAAACTGTATGTTACCAAATTAAACTTGGATACTGTATACCTTGAAATAGCGATAAAAGAATTGCCACGACTATCAAACCTGCGTTTAACGGGCATACGCAAAAGCGAGATAGAGGACCTGAATAAAAAATTAGATGATAAAGGCAAAATTGTAAACACCAACTTATTAAGCAGAACAACAGCTACAATAAAGAGATATTTTAACGAGAAAGGTTTTTATAATGCTACGGTAACTATAAAACAAAGGCCCGATCCGGGAGATGCTAATAGCTTGATATTGGATGTTGCCATCAACAAGGGCAGAAAGGTAATGATAAACTCGGTTACGTTTGAAGGCAACAAAGATTTCTCGCAAGGGACGCTTAGAGGCTATTTATCAAAAACACGCACCCGCAAATTTTATAACCTGTTTGGGTCTAAAAAATTTAAGGAAGATAAATACCTTGAAGACAAACAAACCCTTATTGACAAAATGCAGGAAAAGGGTTACAGGGATGCTGCCTTAATAAGTGATACTGTTACAAAGCATGATTACCAAACCGTTGATGTAAAAATAAAAATATTTGAAGGCCATAAATATTACTTTGGTGATATTAAATGGTCTGGTAATGCTAAATACAATAATGATATATTAAACAGCGTATTACGCATTAAAAAGGGCGATGTATTTAGTGAAGAAATGTTAAGTAAAAGATTAAGTGGTGGTGGCCCGGGTGGCGATGATGTTTCATCACTTTATTTAAATGATGGCTACTTAACTTATAATGCCGACCCTGTACAAACAAGATTACATAATGATACTGTTGACCTGGATATAAGAATATTTGAAGGGCCACAGTACACTATAAACCGCGTAACCGTAAAAGGTAATGATGTAACTAACGATAAGGTTATTATACGTGAGCTGCGAACTTTACCGGGCCAAAAATTTAACAAAGCGGCGTTGATTGAAAGTACCCGTATAATTGGGGCGTTAGGTAACTTTGATGACCAAAAAACGGAGCCAAGACCAGTTAACATTAATCCGCAGGATGGTACAGTTGATTTAATTTATAACGTAGTCGAAAAACCGTCAGATCAGGTAGAGCTTTCGGGCGGTTTTGGTGGCGGCCAGTTTGTAGGTACGCTGGGGCTTACCTTTAATAACTTTGCTATTAAAAACCTTTTCCACCTTAAAGAATATAAACCATTACCAAAAGGCGATGGAGAAAAATTAAGCCTAAGGGGTCAATCAAGCGGTAGATCGTATCAAAATTACTCGTTTACTTTCTCTGAACCATGGTTGGGTGGTAAAAAGCCGATATTCTTCTCTGTATCTGCTTATACACAGTTAAGCTCGACAGGCCAATACTATGCCAAAACCGACCCTAACTATAATAACTTACGCATAAACGGTATTGGTGTTACTTTAGGAAAACGTTTAAACTGGCCTGATAACCATTTCCAGTTAAATTATTCGTTAAATGTTGACCACTATAATTTAGATAATTATCCGGGTTACCTGTTCTCAAACGGTACATCGTATAATATTAAACTAACACAAGAGCTTTCACGTAACGCGCTTGATGGTTCGCCGGTATTCCCTACTGGTGGTTCAAACATCAGGTTTACTGTACAGGGTACGCCGCCATATTCGTTATTTAATAATATCAACTACAAGTTGCCGCCACCGCAAGAACAGCTTTATCATTTTGTGGAATATTACAAAGTTAAATTTGACGCGCAGTGGTTTATACCACTTCCGGCTAAGTTTGTGTTGATGACGCAAGCCCGGTTTGGTTTCCTTGGAGAGTATAATTCAATTGTTCCGGGTTCACCATTCGAGCGCTTTAAACTGGGTGGTGATGGTATGCAAAGCTACCAGTTCTTACAAGGTAGCGATATAATTGGTTTACGCGGATATGAAAACTTCTCGATAGTACCGGTGGGTGCACGCTTTACTGCCAGCAATAACCCCGGCAGTACCATATATGATAAATATACCATAGAGGTACGTCACCCTGTTATTACAAGTCAATCAGCTACTATATTTTTACTGGCATTTGCCGAAGGTGGTAATGTTTGGGATAAGTTCTCGCAATTTAACCCGTATAATGTCAGAAGATCTACAGGTGTTGGAGCACGGATATTTTTACCTATTTTTGGTTTACTTGGTTTAGATTATGGCTATGGCTATGACCCGATACCCGGAATACCGTCGGCTAATAAAGGGCAGTTTAGCTTCTCTATATCACAAAGCTTAAGCGGTGGATTTAACTAATTAGAAAAAAAGTTGATGAAAAAGGTAATTTTAGTACTCGCTCTTACGTTCATAACATTCACAGCAGCATTTGCACAAAGATTTGCTTATGTTGACTCTGAATACATTTTAAAGCACATGCCTGATTATGTATCGGCTCAAAAACAATTAGGTGCTTTATCAGATCAATGGCAAAAAGAGGTGGATGGACGTTTCCAGGAAATTGACAGGATGTATAAAGCATACCAGGCCGACCAGGTTTTAATGTCGGCTGATATGAAGAAGCGCCGTGAGGATGAAGTTGTAGTGAAAGAAAAAGCAGCAAAGGATTTTCAACGCCAAAAATTTGGTCCGGATGGTGAATTGGAGCAAAAAAGCAGCTCGATAATGAAACCTATACAAGACAGGGTAGCTAAAGCAGTGCAAGCCGTTGCCGAAGCCGAAAACCTGGATATGATATTTGACAAAAACAGCGAAGTAATAATGCTGTATGCTAATCCGCGGTACGATAAAAGCGCCGATGTTATAACACGCCTGGGATTAAAACCGGGAGTATTTGCTAAATAAAATTTTTATATATATAATCGCACATTATTAAATTAATCAGAACAAAAAAAACAATGAAAAAACTATTTAAAGTTGCTTTAGTAGCAGTATGTATGTTATTTATGGGCAACTTTGCCAAGGCACAAACTAAAATTGGATACGTTAATACAAGCGACTTAATACAGGCAATGCCCGAACTTAAGACTATAAATACACAAATTGATCTGTTTAAGAAAACATTCATAGATCAATTGCAAAACCTGAGCAATGAACTACAAAAAGGAAGCGCCGATTATCAGGCAAAACAAGCTACCATGACCGATGCTGTAAAGACCATGAAACAAAGCGAATTGGCTGACTTGCAAAAACGCGCTCAGGATTATCAAACCAATGCCCAACAACAAGTTGAACAAAAAGGCAATGATTTAATGAAACCATTAATTGATAAGATCCATACCGCTATAAATGCTGTTGCTAAAGAAAAAGGTTATACTTATATATTTGATACATCACAAACTGCATTGTTAGTATCGCCACCAAGTGATGATATAGCAGCATCTGTAAAGCTTAAATTGGGATTAAAATAATTTAAATTATAAATGATTTACAAAAGCGCTCTGTTTACGGGGCGCTTTTTTTATTTTTGGATCACAGATTTTTATTGATTGATGGATTTTGCTGATTATTGTTCGAAGATTTCACAGATTGTTTTCGGTTTGATTTCACCGATTTGCAATTCACTAATCTTTAATCTTCAATAACTAAT
>DHIR01000156.1:0-12762 GCA_002403905.1 Mucilaginibacter sp. UBA4741 | reverse complement strand
TAATCTTCAATAACTAATCTTTAACACAACACCATGCCAAACACGCCAATAGGTATTTTTGATTCGGGGATAGGCGGCTTAACCGTCTTTCGTTCAATTGCAGAGCAGTTGCCGGGATATGATTATATTTATCTGGGAGATAATAGCCGCGCGCCTTATGGCAACCGTTCGTTTAATACCATCCATCAATATACCTGGGAGTGTGTGCAATGGCTGTTTAAACAGGGCTGCCCACTGATTATACTAGCTTGCAACACCGCATCGGCAAAAGCGCTGCGCACTATCCAGCAAAAAGATATGCAGGGCTTAGATCCATCCAAACGTGTGTTAGGTGTAATACGGCCCACTGCCGAGGTTATCGGCAATTACTCCACCACAAAAGAAATTGGCGTATTGGGTACTACAGGTACTGTACAGTCTGAGTCGTACCTGATAGAGATACAAAAGTTTTTCCCCGACCTGAAAGTTTACCAGCAGGCGTGCCCATTGTGGGTGCCATTGGTTGAGAGCGGCGAATACGAAAAACCAGGATCAGATTATTTTATAAAAGAATACCTTGACCAGATCATGGCGCAATCTGCCAATATTGATACACTGCTGCTGGCCTGCACGCATTACCCATTACTGCAGGATAAAATAAAAGAACATCTATCGGCAAATGTAAAGGTGATAGCGCAGGGCGATATTGTTGCTAAAAGCCTGGTTGATTACTTGCAGCGCCACCCGGAGCTAGAGCAAAAACTAAGCAAAGAAGGTACACGTAAATTCTATACTACCACAGATGATACCGCCGAATTTGATCATCATGCATCGCGGTTTTTTTCGGCACCGGTAACTTCATCATTTGTATCGGTTACCGAGTTTTGAACCTGCTCTAAAGGTCGCGTTGAACTACTGCACCACCAACTGCACCACCTGCGCCACCTGCACCGTGGTGCAGTGCAATCACTTCAAATATCCGCTGTTCAAATTACCTTCCAAAGGGGTGGGTTTGTAGGGATCTTGTTAAATTCTACCAAACTGGTCAACTTTATACAAGCAATCTAACCCAATCAATTCAAAATTTATTAAGTTTGCACCTAAAGCAAACCGGTTGAACTTTTACACTACATATTTCTTAATTGCGATAGGCTTATTTGCTTTTGTAGCCCTGTTTACTTTGTTTGGTGTATATGCCGAACGTAAACTTTCTGCCTTTATACAAGACAGGCTTGGCCCAACCGAGGTAGGTAAATTTGGTATGCTGCAAACGCTGGCAGACATAATGAAACTCATCCAAAAAGAACTCATAATCCCTGCTGCTGCCGATAAGGTACTTTTCCTGATGGCTCCGGTCATCATATTTGTTGCGGTTTACCTGGGCTTCGCGGCTTTGCCATGGGCACCCGGTTTAGTACCGGCTAATGTTAACATTGGTCTGTATTACATTTTAGCCATCATATCTATCGAAACTCTCGGCATACTAATGGCCGGCTGGGGATCGAACAATAAATATTCTATACTGGGCGCCATGCGGTCGGCGGCGCAGATCATATCTTATGAGATACCTGCGGGCTTTGCCTTAATATCCGTAGTAATGATAGCGCAAACTTTAAACCTGCAGGATATATCGATGCAGCAAGGGATATTATCCGCAGAAAAAACAAAATTTTTAGGTTTTTGGGATGTATCTGCCAACGGCGGGATATTGGCCTGGAATATTTTTAGGGCACCGCATTTGATCATCGCATTCGTAATTTACTTTATAGCTTCATTGGCCGAAAGTAACCGCGCGCCGTTTGATATCCCCGAAGCAGAATCAGAATTAGTTGCCGGTTTCCATACCGAGTTTACCGGGCTGCAATTTGCATTGGTGTTTTTGGCCGAGTATGCCATGATGTACCTGGTATCAATGGTAGGGGTAATATTATTTTTAGGTGCATGGAACACACCATTACCAAATATTGGTGCCGTACATTTGGCCAACTGGACAACAGGTGTAGCCTGGGGGATATTTTGGATAGCCACAAAAACTATGGCCCTTATTGCTGTACAGATGTGGATACGATGGACATTGCCAAGATTACGTGTTGACCAGCTAATGAATTTATGCTGGAAGGTATTAACACCGCTGGCATTTTTATGTATGCTAATATCCGGCGTGTGGCGGTTATGGTTGATGTGAGAATAAAGATTAGTTATTGAAGATTAAAGATTAGTAAATATAAATCGGTGAAATCAAAAGAGAATAAAATCAGTGTAATCAGTGTATAAGAAAGCAATAAACGGATTTACAACTGCAATGAAAGGGATGTCCCTTACGTTCAGGCATCTTTTTGCATCAAATGCCAAGAGGAAGGTGATATCCGTGAGCGATGATAATTACTTTAAACAGTTAGAGGGCACCAATACTATCCAGTATCCGCACCAAAAACTGCCGGTGCCCGAAGTTGGCCGCTACCAGTTGGATGTGGAGATGGATGATTGCATCGTATGCGATCTATGTGCTAAAATTTGCCCGGTTGATTGTATTACCATTGATTCTATAAAAGCTACCGAGGCCATTGGCCAAACATCGGACGGTACCACCAAGCGGATCTATGCCGCCAAGTTTGACATCGACATGGCCAAGTGCATGTACTGCGGTTTATGCACCATAGTTTGCCCTACGGAGTGTATTGTAATGACCAACCAGTATGATAAAAGTGTTTTTGAACTGAAAAACTTAAACTATGAGTTTGTCGATATGGCACCCGAAGTAGCGGCTGAAAAAAGACAATTATTAGAGAATCAATTAGCCGAAAGACAAGCGGCAAAATTGGCGGCCATGAATAAAAAGGAGGGCGACGCATGAGTTTAGCCCAGGTGCTTTTTTATGTAATGGCGTTTATTGTTGTAGCATCGGCCTTATTTGTGGCGAGCAGCAAGAACCTGGTGCGGTCTATATTTATGTTTTTTATAACGCTGTTTGGCCTGGCAGGTTTATATGTTTTGGCTTTGGCCGATTTTGTGGCGGTAACCCAAATAGTGATCTACGTTGGCGGTGTGTTGGTGCTTATATTGTTTGCCTTTATGCTATCGGGCAAAGAAACACTGAATGTATTGCAGCAGCAAAAAAGCAAATTTATCAGCCTGAATAAATTGCCTGCCTTATTATTAGCCGCACTGTTTTTTGTAGTGATGGTTAATGTGATCTTAAAATCTGATGTAGATAATGTATATTGGGTAAAGATGGTCAGAGGAGCTAACAGGCAGATCAAACCTAATGATTTGATGACCGATAATATCGGCATAAATTTAATGACGCGGTATTTATTGCCGTTCGAGGCTATATCTATTTTATTAATGATGGCCCTTGTGGGAGCAGCGCATTTGACAAGAAAGGAGCAGGGTACAGTATGATAACCTTAACCGATTTTTTAATAGTAAGCGCCGCCCTGTTTTGTATTGGCTTGTACATGATAGTATCAAAACATAACGCCATACAAATTTTAATAGGGATAGAGCTGATGCTAAACGCCGCCATTTTAAACCTGGTAGCTTTTGGTAAGTTTGATAAAATAGCCAACGGCGGGCAGGTATTCGCGCTGTTTGCCATAGTTTTGGCAGCAGCAACTACCGCAGTAGCATTGGCGATTATACTAAACGTTTACAAAAAATATAAAACCATTGATCCGCGTAAGATCAATAATTTGAAGGATTAAAGCCCCTCCTAAATCCTCCCCTGTAGGGAGGACTTTTTAAATTAAAGTCTCCCCTACCGGGGGAGATTTAGAGGGGGCTGATTAATATATTAATATTTGAAAACAACTATACCATACCAGGATCTGTCAACCGTATACTTTGCAATAGCAACGGTATTGTTACCCCTGTTTGCATGTATAGTAAATTGCTGTTTGCCGGGTAAACGTAATCAAATATCGGGGTGGATATCCACTGGGGCTATATTAGCCAGTGCGATATTATCAATAGTCATATTCTCAAAAACATGGAACGGCCAACAGGTACATGTGCAGCAGCTATGGTTTACCATCGGCGGTACGCAGTTGTATGCAGGTATTTTACTGAATAATCTATCGTCTATATTATTACTGCTGGTATCGGTAATTGCATTACCGGTGCACATCTATTCCACCGCTTACATGAAGCACGATGATAATTATGATCGGTACTTCATTTACCTGAGCCTGTTTTGTTTTAGTATGCTGGCGTTGGTAGTGGTTGATAATATGATATTGCTTTACGCTTTTTGGGAGTTGGTAGGTTTTTCGTCATACCTGCTGATAGGTTTCTGGTTCACCCGCGACAAAGCGGTGCAGGCCAACAAAAAAGCATTTTTAATGAACCGCATTGGCGATGTTGGTTTGCTAATCGCCATTATGATATTATTTGCGCAATACCATACTTTTGATATTGTACAGCTTTTTGGCAGTGGGGGGGTAATTAGTCAATCAACCGTTACCAATGGTTTATGGGTATCGCCTGTGGGTAGCCTGCCTGCTATTTGGCAATATGTTGCTTGTGTGGGGGTGTTTTTAGGTGTTGCCGCAAAATCGGCACAATTTCCCTTACATACCTGGTTGCCTGATGCAATGGAAGGCCCAACCTCGGTATCGGCGTTAATACACGCGGCAACAATGGTTGCGGCAGGTGTGTTTTTACTGGGCAGGGTTTACCCAATATTTACTACCGACGAGTTAGATATACTAGCTATCATCGGCTGCTTTACCGCTTTTATGGCGGCTACCATAGCGCTAACACAAAACGATCTGAAACGCATTTTGGCATATTCTACCATATCGCAATTAGGTTTTATGGTGATGGCAATGGGGGTGGGGGCTTACGCATCGTCACTGTTCCATTTGGTAACGCACGCGTTTTTTAAATGCGCGTTGTTTTTGGTGGCGGGTATTGTTATCCACCAAATGCAGCATATTAAAGAGGATAATGACCTGGACATAGACCCTCAAAGTATTTTATACATGGGCGGTCTGCGCAAAAAATTACCGTTTACATTTTTAGTGGCAGTTGTGGCCGGCCTGGCGTTGATTGGCTTGCCGTTTACATCAGGCTATTTATCCAAGGATGGCATATTGGTACAGGCGGTTGATTGGTCGGATAATAAAAGTATGCTATTTAGATTAGTACCTATCGGCGCCATTGTCACAACCTGGTTGACCGCTTTTTATGTGACAAGACTAATAGTAAAAGTGTTTTTTGGCGATTTTAGGTTAGAAAAATTTCATCCGCATATAAAATACCATATCAGCGATGGAGGCTGGCAATACCGCGTACCATTAATGCTATTGGCAGTAGCTTGTTTGTTCCCGCTATTTTCATGGAACCCGGTTTTATACGAGCGTGCCTGGGTATTCGCCGGGTTTGATTCTATCCACTTAGCGCGGGTAAACATTTACCATACCATTGTGCCGGTAGGGGTTAATATATTAAGCTTGTTCATTATCTATTGGGCATGGGCCGTTTATACCGGACGCAAAATATTGGTATTCCCGCAAACTGGCTTTTTGTTCCACCTGTCTTACCGCGAATGGTACTTTGATAAATTTTATAATAAAGTAATTGTTGGCGCAATAATGGGCCTAAGCAAAGCACTATCATGGTTTGACCGCAAGGTTATTGATGGTTTTATAAACGGTCTATCCACCCTAACCATCGCTATATCAAAAATAGCCGCTTGGTTTGATTATAATATTATTGATGGAATATCGCGCTTGCTTACCTTTATCGTACAAATAACCGGTAATTTTGTGCGCAGTTTCCAGGGTGGCAAAATTCAATATTACTTGTTTAGTATGCTGGCGGCAGTGCTGGCGCTGTTTATTTTAAAAATACTTATTTAGATATGAGATATGAGATATGAGATATTAGATTGACCGACGCGCCGATATCGGTTGTCGATAGTTTGTATTTATCTGGTACTAAAGTAATAGTTTCTCACATCTCATATCTCACATCTCAAATCTCATCAAAAGATGAATAGTTTAACCATACTCATATTTATACCGTTGCTGTTTGGGCTCATCATCGCATTGATGCCATCCAACCTGCGCGGTAGTTTTAAATACATTACACTACTGGCCACGCTGGTACAGTTATGTATGAGTGTGAGCTTGTATCTTAACTTTAAAACAGGCGCGGCTTTTGGCGGTATAGCTACCGAGAGCCAGTTTCAGTTTGTGCAAAAACTACTCTGGATAAATTTGGACCTGGGCAGCCTGGGCCGTATGCAAATGGATTACTTTGTGGGGATAGACGGTATATCAATCACATTATTACTCATGACATCGGTAGTATTGGTTATTGCTGCTCTGGCATCATGGGAAATAAAGAGTAACCTGAAAGGGTTCTTCGTGCTGTTCCTGATATTGGATATGGCGGTAATGGGCGTGTTTTGTTCGTTAGATTTCTTCCTGTTCTATATCTTCTACGAGTTAATGCTGTTGCCATTATATTTCATGATAGGGATGTGGGGCGGCGCAAGGCGCGAGTATGCGGCTATAAAATTCTTCTTGTACACGTTATTTGGTTCGGTATTTATGTTACTGGTGATGATAGGGTTATACCTGTCGGTAACCGACCCAACAACCGGCAACCATACCTTTAACATGGTGCAGATGATGAACCCGGCCAACTACGGTCAAGGTTCTATATTCTCAACTTTAAGTCATTATACTTTATTTGGTATACAAGCGCGAACGCTTGGGTTTATTATCCTGTTTATAGCCTTTGCTATTAAAGTGCCGGTTGTGCCATTACATACCTGGCTGCCCGATGCACACGTTGAGGCACCAACGCCGGTCTCTATTATATTAGCCGCTATCCTACTAAAAATTGGCGGGTACGGAATTATCAGGATATGCCTGGGTATATTCCCTGATGTAGCTACTTCAGGGGCGTTCTGGTTGGGTTTATTAGGGGTTATCTCTATTATATATGGCGCGTTAAACGCGTTGGCTCAACGCGATCTTAAACGGGTTATAGCTTACTCATCCGTATCGCAAATGGGGTTTGTATTACTGGGTATAGCCTCGCAAACTGCAGAGGGTTTAAGCGGCGCGGTAATACAAATGGTGAGCCACGGGTTTTTATCAACCATGTTGTTCTTTTTGGCAGGGGTGGTATATAACCGGGTGCATGACAGGGATATTTACAATTTCCGCGGATTAGGTACCCTGATGCCTAAGTACACCATATTTGTAATGATCGCTTTCTTTGCATCATTGGGCTTGCCCGGATTCTCTGCCTTTATAGCCGAGGCATTCTCATTAGCAGGCGCGTTTAAATCACCATCGGTAAATGGGTTGCTGCCTTACTGGATGGCGGTATGCGGCGCAGTTGGTATACTATTAAGTGCCTGCTACTTTTTATGGACGCTTCAACGCATGTTCTTTGGTTCGGTATCCTTGAAAGGGGCTGAGGTTTGGAAAGCAGCTTTAGTTGATCTAAACATCCGCGAAATAATTAGCTTGTTGCCATTGGCAATAATGGTATTGGTGTTGGGTATAATGCCATCGTTGGTGTTTAGTAAGATCAATGATTCGGTATTGGCGTTAGTACAGTTTTTACATGTAACCAAATAAAATGCACGAGTTAATACCTTTTATACACGACCAGCTATCCAATATTTGGGGCGACTTGAATTTTTTCAAGCCCGAGATAACCTTATCTGTGTTGTTTATCCTGGTATTAATTACCGATCTGATATTTGGCCGCAACTCAGAGAAGCTATGCCACATTGTGGCCTGCGCGGGTATCGGGTTAGTTATATTCAGAGACACACAAATACTGGCCCTAAAAGGCGACCAAACGCGAGTAATGTTTGAAGGGATGTTACTACAGTCGCACGCCTCCGTAGTGTTCAGGTTGATTATTGATAGCGCCGCGTTTTTACTGTTGCTATATTTTGCCTGGGATGAGCAGTTAAAGTCGCACACTAAAAAACTATCCGATCTATATTCAATAACCATTGCCGCTGTATTGGGTCTGCATTTAATGACTATGGCGGTAAACCTGTTGTCCATTTATCTGGCTATCGAGATGGTTTCCATCGCGTCATACCTGTTAGTTGCTTATCGGTCAGAAAATGCTTTTAGTACCGAGGCTGGTTTAAAATACGTATTGTTTGGCGCGGCGTCATCGGCCATTATGCTTTATGGCATATCGCTGCTTTATGGGTTTACAGGTGCGTTGGATCTGTTTGACTATAATTTTACTTCAGGGCTGATAAAGGTTCATGCGGTAGGGGCGGCTTTTGCTATAACCTTAGTCTTGGTAGGTATTGGGTTTAAGCTATCATTTGTCCCCATCCACTTTTGGGTGCCCGATGTTTATGAAGGTGCGCCGACACCTGTTACCGCGTTTTTATCAATCGTGCCTAAAATTGCAGCGTTTGCTTTGCTGGTCAATTTTTTAACGCCGTTCCTTATGTCTCCCGAATGGAAAGCTTTTGATTTTGGATTGTATCTTTCTGTAATAGGCATCATCACCATGATAGCGGGCAACTTTGCCGCCGTTATGCAAAATAATGTTAAACGCATGCTGGCCTATTCAAGCATTGGGCATACCGGTTTTGCTTTAATGGCTGTAGTAGTGTTTAATGCGCAGGGCATTAAAGCGTTGGAATATTATTTAGCGGTATATGCCTTAGCCAACATAGGCGCGCTAATGCTGGTAAGTTATTTCACAAAGATAACAGGCTCTGAAGATGTAAATACCTATAAAGGTTTGGGACTTAAATATCCCGCGGCCTCTGTATGCTTTGTAATTATAATGATTTCATTAACCGGTTTGCCGGTAACTGCCGGTTTTACAGGGAAGTTGTTTGTGTTTTCGGCAGTTTATGGGGTTTACCAGGCAAATCATAACGTATGGTTGTTACTATTAACCATAACTGGTGCGCTAACTACTGTAGTATCTTTGTTTTACTACATCAAAATACCGCTTAATTTATTTTTAAAACGGACAGATACTATCCCTGAAATCGTAACCCAACCCAATTATCTATTAGCAGTTGCGATAATAATATCGCTGGTATTGGTATTGCTTGGGGTTTTCCCTGGCTGGCTTACCCAATTTCTATAAAAAAGATCAATTCGTATCTTTTTTAATAAAAATTAAACATTTATTTCATTTATTTATGAATTTAATCATAAATTCGGCCGTTTTTTAAAATTATTCTCTAATATTTCTATGAAGCGCTACTTTCCGTTTTTTGTTATCCTTTGTATTTTAGCATTAACCTTTATTTTTCCATCGGTCGAATTTAAAAATACCGGCAAATCGCATTTTAATACCGGCGACATAGCCTGGATGCTCATGTCGACCGCGTTGGTTCTAATTATGACACCCGGCCTGGCGTTTTTTTACGGCGGTATGGTTAATAAAAAGAATGTGATATCAACCATGCTGCAAAGTGTTATTTGTATGGTTATTATTACCGTAATGTGGGGCATATTTGGGTTTAGCCTGGCTTTTGGTGATAGTTTTCACGGTGTAATTGGCAATCCGGCTACTTATTTTATGATGAAAGGCATGCTAGGCGACTCCACCTGGAAATCGGCACCTACAATTCCGTTGTTGTTATTCGCCATGTACCAGTTAAAATTTGCCATTATAACTCCGGCATTAATAACCGGTGCGTTTGCAGAGCGTATCCGCTTCAATTCGTATATCATTTTCTTGGTGCTGTTCAGCATATTTATATTTACACCCCTGGCGCATGCAACCTGGCACCCCGATGGTTTATTAAACAAATTAGGTGTACTTGACTTTGCAGGTGGTACGGTTGTACATATGTCTGCCGGGTGGGCGGCCTTAGCATCAGCCTTATATTTAAAGAAAAGAAACGAGCCGAGCCATGCGCCCGCCCGTATTACTTATGTATTGATAGGTACTGGCTTATTATGGTTTGGTTGGTTTGGTTTTAACGCAGGATCGGCATTTGGGGCAAATCATTTGGCGGTTACGGCTTTGGCAACAAGCACCACTGCATCGGCAGCAGCCGGTTTAACCTGGATGTTTTTTGATATGCTGCGCGGCCGCAAACCTTCTGCAATGGGTACCTGTATAGGGGCGGTTGTAGGTTTGGTAGCCATTACCCCAGCAGCGGGTTTTGTTTCCATCCCGCATTCATTGGCTATCGGCATCATATCAGCAGTAATAAGTAACCTGGTAGTTGAGTGGCGCACGGGTACTTCAATAGATGATACATTAGACGTGTTTCCTTGTCATGGTGTTGGTGGTATGGTAGGCATGTTGCTTACCGGTGTGTTTGCAAACAAGAATGTTAACCCGGCCAACGTAACCGGCAACGGACTGTTCTTTGGCGAGTCGCATTTGTTTTTAATACAGGTGTTTGCCTTAATTATTGTTTCTATATATGCCTTTTTTGGCTCACTGCTGTTACTAAAGATCACTGATATGATATCGCCTTTACGTGTTTCGGCAGAAGAGGAAGTGATAGGCTTAGACATTAGCCAGCACGGCGAAAGACTTTAAATTTTATACACTAAACAATCTATAAACCATAGTTGGAGGCCCTGATAGATCAGGGCCTTTTTTTTGTAATTTTGATAATTGTTAGTACCTTCCTTTTCGCGTTATTTAAAATACCATATTATGAAAAATAACTCTTTCATCGTTACTGTTAACAATACTGATTATAAAGTTAAGCTGGGTTCTGTTATGCCACAGCTTTATGATGTTTTTTGCGGTGCGGCTTATCACAAAATTGGTAAAACTGACGCCGGCTTATGGGTGTATGTTGAAACCCCTGCATCTGTACAGCACATGCCGTTACAAGAAATTGGAGAGGCTATAGATGAGCGTTCCAGATCAAATAGTGAAGAAACATATTAGCGTAAAATGCAGCATAGCTGATTGTTAAATTTATATTATTTTAATACGAATTAATGACAATCAATTTAACAAGACTTTAGTAGAAAGTTATAACTTTGCGGCTCATCATCAATCATGAGCGATCAGATTAAACATGAATGCGGTGTGGCATTTATCCGTCTTTTAAAGCCACTGTCTTTTTATCAGAAAAAATACGGCACTGCGCTGTATGGTTTGAACAAGCTGTATCTTTTAATGGAAAAACAACATAACCGGGGCCAGGATGGCGCGGGCGTTGCTACCATTAAGCTGGATGTGGCCCCGGGCAAGCGGTACATCAGCAGGCATCGATCGATGGCATCAAACGCTGTTGCTGATATATTTGAATATATCCAGAAGAAATTCGCAGATATACAAAAGGAATCGCCAGAAAAAATGGCTGATACCGAATGGCTCAAAGAGCACGTAAGCTTTACCGGCGAAGTGTTATTGGGCCATTTGCGTTATGGTACACACGGCAAAAATAGTATCGAAAGCTGCCACCCTTTTCTGCGCCAAAACAACTGGATGACCCGTAACCTGGTTATTGCCGGTAACTTTAACATGACCAATGTTGACGAGTTACTGCAACAACTGTATGACCTGGGCCAGCATCCTAAAGAAAAAGCCGATACCGTTACTGTATTAGAGAAAATGGGGCACTTTATTGATACCGAAGTACAAGGCTTATTTGACCAGTATAAACGCGAAGGATTGGATGATAATGGACAGATAAGCAAGCTCATAGCCAATGATATGGATGTGGCTAAGATCCTGCGTAAATCTGCCCGTAACTGGGATGGTGGTTATACCATTGCCGGTATGCTGGGCCATGGTGACGCGTTTGTAATGCGCGACCCTGTTGGTATACGCCCCGCTTATTATTATTATAATGATGAGATAGTAGTAGCCGCGTCAGAGCGCCCTGCTATTCAAACTGCCTTTAATATCCCAATTGACGAAATTAAAGAGATACGTCCCGGTCATGCCCTAATTGTAAAAAAGAACGGCAAGATAACCGAGGATATGTTTAGCGAACCGTTGGAAAAGAAAGCCTGCTCGTTCGAGCGTATTTATTTTTCAAGAGGAAGTGACGCGTCAATCTATCGCGAGCGTAAACAATTAGGCAGGCTGCTTTGCCCGCAGATATTGGATGCGGTTAATAATGATGTAAAAAACACCGTATTCTCTTATATACCAAACACTGCCGAAGTTGCTTTTTATGGCATGGTAGAAGGGATACATAAATACATAAAAAAATACCAGCGCGACAGGCTGCTTAACCGCGAGGATAAGATAAGTGAAGAAGAGTTAACCGAAGTGCTATGCATGGCCCCACGTGTTGAAAAAATAGCTATTAAAGACGTTAAACTACGTACCTTTATAACCCAGGACGCGGATAGAAGCGAAATGGTGGCACACGTTTATGATACTACCTACGGCTTAATCAAAAACGGAACGGATACGTTAGTTGTATTGGATGATTCTATTGTACGAGGTACGACCTTGAAACAAAGTATTCTAAAAATACTGGACCGTTTAGGCCCTAAAAAAATTGTTGTTGTATCATCAGCCCCACAAATTAGATACCCGGATTGTTATGGTATTGATATGTCGCGCATGGGCGAGTTTGTTGCTTTTGAGGCAGCTATCAGCTTGCTGAAAGAACAAGGTAAAGAAAGCATAATAGCCGATGTTTATAAAAAATGCGTAGATAGTGCCTCATTACCTAAAGAGGATGTGGTGAACTATGTAAAAGCTATTTATGAGCTTTTTACAGATCAGGAGGTATCAGATCGTATAGCTAAGATCATTACACCAACAGAAATAAAATGCGAAGTACAGGTGATCTATCAAACATTAGATAACCTGCACAAAGCCTGCCCC
>DHIR01000045.1:3711-5491 GCA_002403905.1 Mucilaginibacter sp. UBA4741 | reverse complement strand
CCTATTTTTACTGCCATTTAGCGTATTTGGGCAGGTATTAGCACCTACGAACGCAACGACAAAGTTAGCAGGCGGTACATCAACCAGTTTAAACTCGTTCTACTTTACAACAGGAGGTCAATATGGGTGGCTTAATGGTTCAACTGGCCTTTGGGAACAAAATGTAACTGGCAGGCAGATCACAACGTTTTATTACCCCCGTACCCATATAGATAGCGTTATTACGGGGTTGATACCGATTGCGCTTATTAATGGAATCACAAAGAATTATTACGACCCAACAAGTAGCATACAGGGGCAGTTGAATTACAAACTCAACATCAACGGCTCAAACGCCAATACTGATGTAAATATATATAATAATCTGTACAAAACAACTAAGGGTTTTTTGATGGACACCACTTTTGTAGACGGTAGTTCGGCCTATCTTGAAGCCAATAAAACTGACTTTCTATACGAGTTATTTAAACCGAGTACGTATGATATGAGTATGTATCTTACCCATAACTCGGTAAATATGAGTTATACTGAAACTATCGGAGCAAATACATTCGCTTATAATCTAAATGCTCAAAACCATAGGGTAGCTTTAGATTATAATAAGAATAGTCTGTATTCATACTTTTCTATTGATACACTAGGGCTGCACGTAAAAGATACAACGTATCAGAGAGGCCCGGTAGGCACTGCTTATTACGGCGCAAACTATACAGATAATACCTATGTGCAAAAGAAATATGTAGTAGATAATTTCCCTCATTCTGTATTTATGACTCCCGCATCTGGCGACTTGTTAAAGTTCAATGGCACCAATTGGGTGAATTATGCTTTTACAGCTAATTCACCACTTACGTATAATTCGGGTTTAGCTACTGTAGCTATTCAAATGGCCGGAGCAAGTCAGCCAGGGTATATATCGACAGTTGATTGGAATACTTTTAATGGTAAACTATCGACAACAACGGCGGCAGCGACTTATTTAGGTTTACATGCTACTGCTGATAATTCTACTCTTTGGAAAGGTTTAGCCTATGATAATACCACACCAACTACTGCGCCACTTTACTTCATGGCTAGTGCTGATGGTGGGACTTATGGATATACACCTATTGCAAATGCACAAACAGCATTAGGTTTAGGTTCTAATGCTTATACATCAACCGCTTATTTACCATTAACAGTGGGGAGTGGAAATCCTATAATAGGGGAGCTTTACATAACAAGTCCCGCCGGAGCAGCAAATGCACCTATTATAGCAATAAGGGAAGGGGCTAATCCCACTTATGGCTGGACATGGACCCAGGATGATTTTACTACAGGCGATTTCCAATTACACAGATTGAATGCTGGAACAGATGCCTTAGCCGTAACATTCGTAAGGAATACTGGTGCAGTAACTTTTGCTGGAGATGTAACCGCTGCTAATCTATCAGGAACAAATACAGGTGACGAAACAACTGCAAGAATAAATGCTTTGTATGGTTATACACCTGCAAATAGTGCTTATGTACCTATTCATGGTAATTATACCAATACGCTAACGGGAGCAACGGTAATAAATGTAACCATAGGAAGTACAATGGGCAATTCAAGTTATTATACTAGTATAACTCCCAGAGATTTGATTACTGCTGTTAATTATTATATATCAGCACAAACAACAACATCATTCGCGGTAACATTTATAAGTGCGTTAACTGGAAGCGTAAGTTTTGATTGGAACGTAATACCATAACTTATGGAACGCCTTGCCGCTATCGAAGAGCTGGAAGTTAAAATA
>DHIR01000045.1:0-3487 GCA_002403905.1 Mucilaginibacter sp. UBA4741 | reverse complement strand
TGGGATGGCGAATAATTAATAATACCTAGCACAATTTTTGCATCTAAATACATTATGACAGTGACACAAAAGACGCTCGAAAAAATAGAGAACCTAGAAAATAAACTATGGGCTGTACGTCCTATATGGCTGTTAAGTGGAATGATTACATTAGTAATTGGGACTGCAAGCTTAGTATGGGGTGCTGTAAAGTACGATAATAATAAAAATAAAGATATTGCCGCGGTATCTGTAAAAATAGATAAGCTTAAAGAATCTATGGATAATAGGCACTTTCAAGATAGCCTGGTTGATACATACCGATGGGAAGACCTTTATAATGCTGTGAGTCAGCTAAAGGATCCGGAAAAAAAATATGCACCATCGCGTATTAAAGGATACAAAGAAATTAAAAAAGGAAACCACATTTTCACCATACCAGTATATGCAAATAATGGATCCGGGAATTAAAATAATGATCATACTATCTTTTGTATTGTTATTAATTTGGTTATGGAGAGCAAGATAATATGGTTATTTGTTATATTGATCAGCCTTTGGTTGATTTGTGAGTGGATTTATTTATGGAGTATATGAAGTGTACAGTTAATAGATTATTAAAGTCAGAAAAGAGCTGGATAGGCACGTTTGAAATAAACGGGGTAATGACTTATTATACAATGGAGCCTGCTAATCCCATCCCGGTCGGAACGTATCGCCTATCAACTTATGCCAGTCCAAAAAGAAACGGTCAATTAGTACCAATATTATTAAACGTGCCAGGCCACTCATTTATTGAAATACACATCGTTTCCGTACCGGCTGATACGCACGATTGCCTGGGCCTGGCTAAACACATAGTAGGCAAAGACTTCGTAAATGGTAGCAAAGATGCGATAACGGAATTTTATAAGGTATTTTTTGCCGCTATTGATAAGGGTGAAAAGTGTACGATAACTTATAAGGAATATGGCACATAATAAGCGTAATTTTATTCACATATTTTTCAGTAAAATATTCTTTTAACCTAAAAAAGCGGTTCATTGTTGAAACCGCTTTTAATAACCGTCAAAATTAACTCTCACATTCAAGTTGAGCGGTTAATATTATTACATTCCTTTAAATATATTACTAAATACCTCGCCTAAATATTTTGCTCTTTGTATAGCACGCTCATGGCGTTGTTTTAATAACTCAATTCTTTTCAATCTTCGTTTTTCAATTTGAGCAGGTGAATGATACCATTTCCAACGCTTGTCGGCTTTAACTTTTTTAGCGGCTAATATTTCATCATTTCGTTTTTCTTCGGCTTGGTGATAACGTGCGCTTTGTGCTTGATTACCACTATGGCAAACTTCACATAAACAATAATCTATTTGGTTATGTATGGTCATTTTTACCATACAATCCTCACATACAACTTCATCACATTCTGTACAAATATATTCGGGGTCTGTTATGGCGTTACATATATGGCAGTTTGCTATTGATAACATAATTTTGTGAGAGTTAATGAGTTACAAATATAACAAATTTTACTTAATTTAGAAAAAATAAGTATATTTGATTATGTTAATAGCAAAAGAACACGTGGGTGGCAATGCCCTAAACGAAATATCGGTTGAAGATATGGATAAGTTAAAAGAATACATGGAGCGTGTTATTGATTATGTCATTATAGCCAAACCTGAATATATCCCGATTAGATTAAAAGAATGGCGTGTTTATAGAGATTTAACACTTAGGCAAGTCGAGGTAGAAACTGGCATATCTAATGCTTATTTATCCCAATTGGAAACAGGAAAAATAAAAAGTCCATCTTTTTCGGTTGTTTGCAAACTATGCAACATTTATAAAGTAAGATTGGTTATTGATTAATTATCTTTACATCATGCTAAGACAACAATTCATAGACACTATAAAAGACGGCGTAATAGAAGTTTGCAAGGACACTCATTTATTCCCTTCTGTAATGATAGCGCAAGGCTGTTTGGAAAGCAATAACGGAGCATCAAATCTATCGGCTAAGTATAACAATTACTTTGGTATGAAGCCTGGGCACGACTGGAAAGGCGCAACGGTGGCGTTACCAACAACGGAAGAAGTGGACGGTAAAATAATACATATAGCGCAATCGTTTAAAGTTTACCCTACGCTATCAGCAGGATTTCAAGATCATGTTGCTATGTTGCAAAGGGTTGTGGTATACAAGACTGCCGGGGTGTTTACGGCAATAACGCCTGAATTACAATGTATGGCACTACACAAAGCAGGGTACGCAACGGATAGTCATTATGCACCGAAGCTGATCGCTATTATTAATGAGAATGATTTGAAACAGTATGATGTTTGAAATTAATTTATACCTTTAACTTATGGCAGACGCAATTCAATATTTAATAGATAACTTCAAATGCTTTTCTAAGCAGATTCAGGATGAAATATTAATGACCCACTTTAATAGGGCGGCTAGAAAAAGATATTATAAAACAGGAATACTTAAACAATATTAATTTAAAATAAAAAAACACCATGAAACAATCATTTATTTCACAATTTCTATCAAGACTAACATCAGAAACGCCTATTTTCTTTAAAAAGATAGTAGCTATCGGGATAACATTAGCCGGTATCGGTGGTTCGATTTTAGCCGTTAAAGCTACATTAGCATCATTAACGCCGCCTATAAACCTACCATCTATTTTAATAACGATAGCCGGTTACCTGGTTACGGCTGGCACTGTTATAGGTATAGTAGCTAAAGCAGCGACTACAGACCCTACCTTACAGGCAAAAGGCGGCAGTAATGTTGATGTTAACCAATCTAAAGTACCGCCGGTTTCTACAGAGGCTAGTAAAGCACCGGTTAAATAACTGATAATACTAGTTGGAAAGCGTAAGGCAGTTAGTACGCTGGTATTTTAAAAATGAAAAAAGGCAACCCGAAGATTGCCTAATTATAATCCGCAGAGACTTGCGGAAACTACGAACTAATAGTTTGTTTAAAATCAACATCACCAAAAAGTTCTTTTTGAACTTTCAACAATCTTTCTAATACTTCACGCCTATTTCCTATTTTCGGAAATGGAGTACCATCTTTTATGCGAATACTAAATGTAGACTCTCGAAGTTCTCCATTTTTAAGATTATCCATTGAAAAATCAAAGAAAAAATAAGGCAAAAGTTGCTCAAAATCTTCTTTGTAATCTATTACGCCATCGTCGTAATAGGCAATTTGTTTTTCTGATTGGTCAACAGATCCTGCTAAAAACATCCTTAACACAAATTGTTGTGATTCCTGTAAATCGGCTTTAAGCTTTTGATTTTCCCTTACAAGATTGCTAAGTGTTTTAATAGCATCATTCTGCTCTTGTTGAGTGTATTCCATTTTTTGCAAGTCTTTTACACCGTCTGAATTAACGGTATGTAAATTTACAAAAAAGTATTTATATTTACATAATGAAAAAACTCATCCAAAACATACTAAAGGCATTTGGAACGTTTACCA
>DHIR01000143.1 GCA_002403905.1 Mucilaginibacter sp. UBA4741 | reverse complement strand
GGAGATGTGTATAAGAGACAGTAAGTATACTAACCTATCTAAAAACTACACTAAACTGGAGTGGAGATTTGGTGACGATACCTTAAAAACTGATGCAAATCCAACTCACACGTTCTTGGCAACAGGTAAGTACACTACTGATTTAAAAACCTTTTCTACATCAGGAAATGTGTCGCATAAGTATACTGATATTTACATCGTACCGGATTCTATAATTAAATTAAATGCTGTAAAAACAGGTGTTACCGGGCAGGTTAAGTTTTCTGCTCAGGTAAAAGGTACTGTGGCAAAATACTTATGGACATTTACTGACGGAGTTACAAATAAAGTTACTACCGATACTTCGCCAACGCCAATAGTAAATTATACTATAGGCTCATTTAACGCTTTAACTGTACAAATAACTACTAATCAAGGTTCAATTGCTTCACTTAGCAGAAATGCTACTACAGAAGGTATAGCTATTAATATTACACAATCGTACATTAATAATAATCCGCTTTATCCTAGTTTAATTTCTAATAACGAAAATACAGTTCAGGGTGTTAACGAAGGCTCATCAAAATTGGTAGACGGTAACATAACAACCAAATTTGGTTATTATAGTGCTTTCCCAAAATCACCAGAGACCATTACACTTCAGTTTCCGGCTCCGGTTACAGTAAAAATTTATGGACTGTGCAATGGTAATGACTCGAATAATGATCGTGACCCAAAAGAATGGTACATAGAAGGATCAAATGATAGTTTTAACTGGGTTGTATTAGATCATATAATATTGGCAAAAGGTTTTTATGATATGGCTACTGATCTTGGCGTAAAAGGGAATGGCCCAACGGGGATAGATGCACATTTTAGAAAATGGTGGTATTTCCCAATAGCCAGCCCTGCTGCTTATAGCTATTACAGATGGAGAATTACAGACATGATTGTTCCAAGTAAAAATGCATTCCAAATGTCTGAGCTTGCATTCTTTAAATAAAATAGCTTAACTATCTTAATTTGTATTAACCCGGTTACTAAGTAGCCGGGTTTTTGCGTTTATATTATTAGGATCATAAACAAAATACTTGTTTTAAAATTAAACGCGGTTGCCAAAAGCAGTCGAGTTTTTTGTGTAAAAAGATTCGGCAGCATTGTTGGCCCTAGTCTTACTGACGAAACCTCTTTTATATCCAATTGGTTTGGTTTACAATATGATTTGGTTGATAGTTATATTAACGGCTTGTAATTAAGCTTTACAGGTTGTATAATTTTAGCTTATATTGGCAGCACCTATAAACCTGCATTTAATGCTATAGGCAAACCTTTATAAACCGGATTGTTATGTCAAAATTGAAACTAGCCTTTTTAGGATGTTTATTAATATCATTAGCAAACTTTAGCTACGCCCAAAACAGGCACAATAAAACCACCTTATATCCATCTTATAAAGGGTTAATAATGGCCGGTTATCAGGGCTGGTTCAGGGCCGCGGGTGACGGTACAAAAGCTACCCGGTATGCGTATGGCAACGAAGAACGATCTGGCCTTGATATGTGGCCCGATGTAACCGAATATGAAAAAACTTACGAAACACCTTTTAAGCTAACCAATGGGCAAACAGCCCGCTTTTTTAGCTCGGCAGATAAAAGCACTACAGATCTTCATTTTAAATGGATGCAGCAATATGGTGTAGACGGTGTATTTATGCAACGGTTTTTTGGCGAAACCAAAAATAAAAAACACGATAGCGAGTCGTTGGCTATTATCAAAAACGCGTTCGAGGCAGCTTCAAAATACAAAAGAGCTATTGCTGTTATGTATGATCTTTCGGGCCTGAACGCTAAAGGCGAGGATTGCTCATCTATTATTGAAGATTGGAAATACCTGGTAGACCAGCTTAAAGTAACTAATCAGGAGGGCGCAAAAACCTATCTGCATCATAATGGTAAACCAATTGTAGCCATCTGGGGTGTAGGGTTTCCTGACCGGCCTTATAATACCCGTAACATTGGTTTAGAAAGAGTAATAGACTTTTTAAAGAACGACCCTGTTTATGGGGGGTGCGCCGTTATGCTTGGCGTGCCCAATGCCTGGCGCACATTACGGGCTGATTGCTTGCCCGACCCATATCTGCATGAAATAATAAAGCAATGCGATATTGTACTGCCGTGGAGCGTACAACGATATTCGCCTTTGTTGCATAATGATATGGACCGTTACCGGGATGATGTAATAGATGATATAAAATGGTGCCGCGATAATAAAATTGATTATGTACCCTGCGTATATCCCGGTTTTAGCTGGCATAATTTAAGCCGGTACGAGTTTCCGGATGATATAAAACCAGTGGGTTCCATACCGAGGGAAGGTGGACGCTTTTACTGGCAAATGTTGTCGACCGCTATGTCGGCAGGTGCGTCAATGATCTATGTGGCCATGTTTGATGAGGTTAACGAAGGCACTGCTATATTTAAGGTTACGGATAATCCGCCGGTACCTGCCGCCAGTACCGGCACCGCGTTTACCAATCTTGACGGCAAACCATCCGATACTTATTTATGGCTGACGGGCGAGGCCGGGAAGATGTTGAGAAAGGAAAAACCGCTTGTGTTTAAAATGCCCGAACGCGACACTCAAAAATAATCGCCTTCAGTACAATGCTGCGCAACTATTTTAAATATCTTAATGTAACGCCAACCGAAGAGCGGTGGGGATTATATATTACAACCACCGGATATTCGAAAATTGAACCGAACGATAATTACCCTAACCAGGAGCATCCGCAAAGCCATCAGCTAACCTGGAACCGGGGACGCATTTTAAATGATTTTTATATTGTTTTTATTTCGAAAGGCAAAGGCATCTACGGATCAGCCTTAACAAAACCATTAGAAGTAGTTGCCGGGACTTGCTTTTTTCTTTACCCCGGCGTTTGGCACCGCTACAAGCCCGACCCGAAATCTGGTTGGGAGGAATATTGGGTAGGTATTAATGGGTTTTATGTTAAACAACTCATGGAGAACGGCTTTTTTGATAAGCAGAGCCCGGTAGTTAACGTAGGCTTGAATAAAGATATATTGATTCTCTTTAGGGAGCTGATTGAAACTGTTCAGGCTTCACTACCCGGATATCCGCAGCAGGTTGCAGGCATAACTTTACAAATATTAGGGTTTATCAACGAGATAGCCCACCACGATGAATATAACAACGACCCGGTTGGTAAATTAATAGCAAAGGCCAAATTCATTATCCAGGAGTCGTTTGAAAACACGCTAGACATGGAGAAATTGGCAAAGGAATTGCCCATGGGTTACTCATCTTTTCGCAAGGCGTTTAAACAGATCACCGGCGAATCGCCAAATCAATACCATCTAAACTTACGGCTTAATAGGGCAAAAGATCTGCTCACAACAACAGCATTAAACATTAATGAAATAGCAGATCAAACCGGCTTTGAGTCGGTGTTTTATTTCTCCAAATTGTTTAAAAAGAAAAATGGTGTATCGCCCAGATCTTATCGTAATACTGAAGAAAGTATTACCGGTGTTGATGATAACGCTTAATAAGCAAGTCCTTCATAAAACAGTTAATAGCAAACTGATCGGCTAATGGCTTATCGCTATTCGGAGCCTTTGGCATGTAGGGTTCGGGCCCAAACTCTGTGGTAATAGGTAGTATCTCCCGGCCTGATTGTGCATTTACCGCTACTATGCTGTCCCACCAGGCAAGAAAGTTATCCAAAGCATATTTCCACTCGGGTGCCGCCGGGTCTGCCACTTGTGGGCCCTCCTCAAATCCAACTCGTGCGTGGATATGGATGCTGCGTTTTATAGCTTCGTCAACAATGTCTTTAAAATTTTCCAGAATACTTTCGGTAACGCACACCCAATGCGATAGATCGGCAGTAATTTTAAAATCTGGGCGCAGTTTAAAAACCTCGTTAGTGATTTGGGGTGAGTAGCCCAACCTACCTCTATGCGTTTCATGCGCTACCGCGATACCGGTTTTTGCAGAAAACTCATCGGCGGCATCAACCAGCTCCAGGTTTTGTTCTAAAGAGAAATAATCTTTACCCGTATGCGAATTGATGAGCAGCGGGCCGGGTTCCGCACACTCATAAAGCTCTTTAATAAATGAGGACTTGAAATCTTTAAATGTACTGCCCTCAGCGCGATGCTGGTGGCTCACTATGTACATTTCATGCTGCTGTAAATAATCAAACAAAATTCGCTTATCCTTAGCATCCAATGGTATCCAGGTATCAATACCATCATAGCCAGCGTCTTTGATCTTGGAAAGAAATTTTGCTATATCCAAATGCTCATGCCCCCACTGCGGACTAAGTATTTTTATTTTCATTTGATCAAAAACTTAGTGGCCGAGGTACAAACTTTTGAAACGGTAAAACTACCATCAGCTTTTACATTTACAGATTGTGCTTTATTGTTCACCCACAATTGATGAGCCGAACCCGGCTGCAAACCCGTAACCGTAAATTGATATTTATTGGGGGATGTGACGGTCCAGGAGATTTGTTTTTCATTCCACGAATTAATATTCATATCAATACGTTTGTTTGAAGCAGCGGTAACTTTTAATAAGGCGCTATCTCTATTATTATGATAATAAGTTAGTTTATTTCCAGCCCTTGATGCGCCAAATGTTTCATTGCTTTTAATAGAAAAAGTATTGGTACGCATTATATAATCATTTACACTCAATTTAAGCTGATAAACGGTGTCGCGAAGGGTATAATTAAATTCAGTACCATTTAAGCTACTACTCAAGTTGGGCTCTAAGCCCATCCGGTTCCATTTTGGGCGGATGCCGTAAATGTCCCTGTAAAGCGCTGTTATGGTAGTACATATCCCGGCCAATATATCATCGCCTTGTCCTAATTGCGTAACCCTGCTATAGCGTTGTGACGATAGGCCATCCTTTTTATACTGCGCCAAAATGTTATTGATATATTTTAGCGCGATACTTTTGTCATATCCAACGTAGGCCCTTATACCCAGGTACCCCCAGCTAGGGAATATATCGCCGTTCTCGTATCGTGGGAACGGCCAGTTGCCTCCTTGTACTTCTTCTCTTTTAAAAGAATCAAAACATAACGGCCAGTGGAACAGGTTCTCTGCTTTGGCCCGCTGTTCTATTTGGTCGAGTATCAAAGCTATTCTGCTAGGGTCATCGCATATACCAAAAGCTATGGCTGCAAAATTTACCGGTGTTACCAGGTTATCACCATGTATTGATCCATCCTTATCGCGCCAATACACATACTGCTTTTTAGTTGCCAACCAAAACCCGCCTTCTTCAACCGGTTTATTAAAAGCAGTTTTAAGCCGCAATGCAATAGCCGAATAATAAGCTGCTTTTTGTTGGTTACCCATTATCTTTTCGCAATCGGCCCAATGGTTTAAGGCTTCATACATTTGTGCATTAACAAAAGCGTTTTCATAGCTGGCATAAACAACATCTATCCAGTCGCTGGCTTTGTGTTCGGCAATATTGTTGTTTACCATTTCAAATATGCCATTGTTATTGGAATCGCGCTTAATCAACCAGTCGAGCGCTTTTTCACAACTTATTTGGTGCGACTTGAGCCACGCTACATCACCGGTAATATCAAACTGCTCACTGGCATTTATCACGTACCCGGTTTGCGAGTCTACAGTATACCCCCATACGGTTTCATAATAGCCTGTTTTAGCGTTGTAGGTGCCCGGTATCTCATCGCCCGGCACATTATGCCAGCGCGATAAAACGCGCCCGTCAGGCAGCATGGCTTGGTCGCGCTCCTGGTTAAGGGTTGACGACATGTTACGGGTATAATTCTTATCATCCACCGCCAAGCCAATCTGAGCAAAAAATGGCTCGTGCAGGCATTTCCAATTGCTTGTCCAGCCGTTTGCGCCTATAATATTATTGTCAACCACACCATAGCGCCCGGTGGTGTTTAGCAATTCCCGCACGGCATCCGCATCAATGCCGGTAAGTTTACCTCTTGAATATTTAAAAAAATAGTCTACATACTGCAATACAAAATGCGCGGTAACTGTTCCTTTCTTTACCTCAAAAGGAGCAAATACATTGGCTCGTTTACCTACAAACCTGCTTAAATTATATCGTTGATTTAAAGGGGTATTAGTTACCAATTGCGTGCAGGTGAACTCATTCTTCGGGCTATGCGAATATTTAGTGGCGATAGCATTGCCATCATCCGATTTGGCATTAATACTTAACGCATCGCCCGATTTGGCATTCCAAAAAGTTACCCCGCCGGTATGTACACCGTAGGTATCATTTACTTGCTTTAGATATTTACACCAAACCATTCCGCCATTATCAATAATGCCACCTTTCCAAACTGACAGGTCAGCAAAATTCCATTTTGGAAAAGCCATGTCTTCTAATTGGGTATCCTGGCTATATTGGCGGGTAATATCCCATGCTATTTTATTGACATCCAATTTAAAGCTCCAAGTTTCTTTAATGCCGATAGTATTATCACCATAATTTATGCCTTTTAACGTAACGCCATTGGTTGTTTCTGTTGCTTGTACCTGGCTTAAATGGTCGGCAGACGAAAACGTGCCGCTTTTAGTTTGCACACCACTATAAATACCCGATGGGGATAAAGTATTATTCCCTTTTATATTGAGCTGTTTGATGATACAACCCGATGAATAATCTATCAATATAGACAGGCTTTTATCGGGCGTGGTTATGGTAATTGTTTTGGCGGCACGGTTATGCGTTATGCCGTTTTTTATAGCGGATGAAAAACTTACCTGCTGTAAAAGCAACAATGGTATAAAAATACCAGTCAGGATTTTTTGGGTCATAACGTTAAACGCTTGGGTAGATCAATGGTGTAAGCTCGTTATTATTTAGCAAGTCGCCAACTTTTAAGCGCGATACTTCTTCATCGCTTAAAATATTTTGTGTGCCGTTAAAGGTATTGCCATCGGGCATGTAGGCGCAGGTCATTGCGCGCCGGTAACCGGGCGTCATGTTAGGATGCGCGCCGTGTATGGTAAGGCCGTTATGGAAAGAACAACTGCCGGCTTTCATTGGCGCGGCTACTGATTTGCTTGCTTTAAATTCGGGATAAGTAGTAAATATAGCGCCCATGTTTTTGCCGATACCCGGATTTTCAAACGTAGTTGTATGGCAAGAACCAGGGATAAAAAACAAACACCCATTTTCATAAGAAGCATCATCCAACGCAACCCAAATAGAAAGAGCCCTACGGTCACTAAATGACCAGTAAGGAGTATCTAAATGCCATGATGTTGGGTTTGCCCAAGGCTTTTTAATTAAAGCCTGATCGTGCCATATCCTTATACCGTCCGCGCCTGATAACTGGGCCGCCATTTTACCCAAGCGTTCATCCAGTATTATTTTTTTTATTTTTTCGTTATCCTGCCAAAGGTTTATCAGCTGGTCGAACACGTTGTCGTAATAAGATTTATCAGCATCATCGCCTTTGCCATAAACCTCTTTTCGATCAGGCAGTTTATTCCCGTTACGTTTAGCTACGGCTTCGTTAAGTGCTTCGCGCCAAAACGCCAGCTCATCAGCCGATAAAAAATCTTCAACAACTAAAAAGCCATCTTGTCGATATTGCGCAATGGCTTGCGCCGATAGTTCATTTTTCATTTGGAATATAATTGGTTATCCAAAACTATTGTAAATGAGGCATTGCTGTAAGTACAATTTGCTCTTTTTTTTGTACTTTTTGATATATCATGCGGTGTTATAATGCTTGAAATTCTTATTAGTGCTTGTTGAAAATTTTGACGCAATGAAAACACACGCAATCCACCCCTCTTGCAGATTATGATTTTAATAAAGGATTAGGATAATTATCGCTTTGATCTTCTGCCACATTATCTAAACATTTAAAATCTTTTTCAATTAAAAGAAACAGATCATCATAAAAACCCTCAAAACCAACCCTTTCCGTCAGTTCCCATTCGGTCGCCATAGTTGCCGGCATTAGCAGGATAATTTTATTGCCGTCAAATGTTGCCATCAATATATTAAGATTGTGTTGCTCTAACGCATAAGTAAGCGTTTGGCTGCCAAAATCTATCGTCTCCTCTATATAACCATGCTTTGTAAAGTGTTGTACATCTCTTTTGGTTAACCTGTAACGCAACGAGTTCCCTTTTATACGTATTTTCATAATGTTTTAGTTTGAAAGGCCGGTTGCCGACCCGTAATAATAATTGTCGGACAGTTTATTGCATGTTATTGGTAATATTCACCAAATCTTTAACCGATTCTTGCATTTTCATCAGTTCTGGATCGCCCCGGCCAGCTCTAAAACATATAGTTCGGAAATATTAAACTTATTATTTGTCATTTTTAGCGATTTGTTAAAATTTAACCTATTTTATGATTCAAATTGATGTTTATTTTAATCATTTGATGGTTTTTATTTAAAATAATCAATATAATATGTTTTAAATCATCATTAATTGTCAAAATTAGTAAATTTAATGACTATTTTAATGACTAAATTAATACTATTTATTTGATTTTACATTTTTTTTAGTTAAAATTGCTATTGTAAATATATTTTAGGTCGCGCTTTAATTGTATTTGCCATGAAAATGCTTTAACAAACAAAAATCGATATGATAAAATCAACAATCATAGTGATTGGCAATGGTATGGTTAGTTACAAGTTTTGCGAAAAACTTGTAACTAAATCATCCGGGTTCAATATCATCGTATTTGGCGAAGAGCCGCGCCAGGCTTATGATCGCGTACACCTTAGCGAGTATTTTAACGGAAAAACAGCCGAAGACCTTTCGCTTTCAACCCAGGAATGGTATCATGAACATGGTATATCACTTCATTTGGGCGATCCGGTTCAGGAAATAAATCGGGTAGATAAAACGGTACATTCACTAAAAGGTCTTACCATAAATTACGATTACATGGTGTTAGCCACCGGTTCATCTGCATTTGTGCCCGATATACCGGGCATTGAAAAAGAGGGCGTATTTGTTTACCGTACCATTGAAGATTTGGAACTAATTAAAGCTTATGCTGCAAATGCAAAAACAGGCGCTGTAATGGGCGGTGGTTTGCTGGGGTTAGAAGCAGCAAAAGCATTGATGGACCTGGGGATTAAAGATACCCACGTAATTGAATTTGCACCACGCTTAATGCCAAGGCAAATTGATTCGGCCGGGAGTGCCATGTTGCAGTCCAAATTAAAGGAACTGGGTTTAAGCGTTCACTTAAATAAAAGCACTTCATATATAGGCGGCGATCATAAGGCTGATGCATTGCATTTTAATGATGAAAGTATTTTGCCTATTGATATGCTGGTAATATCAGCAGGTATAAGGCCTCGCGATGAACTGGCTAAACTGGCAGGTTTGCAAGTTGGTACCCGTGGTGGTATTATGGTTAATGATAAAATGCAAACCAATGACGAAGCTATTTTTGCCATTGGCGAATGTGCCCTATATGAAGGTATGATATACGGCCTGGTAGCGCCCGGTTATGAAATGGCCGACATTGTAGTTTCTCAATTAACCGGTGGCAGCAAACTATTTTATAATTATGACATGAGCACCAAGCTTAAACTAATTGGCGTTGATGTAGCCAGTTTTGGCGATGCATTTGTTACCGAACCCGATTGCCGTACCATAGTTTTTGAGGACACCCATAAAGGCATATATAAACGCATTAATATTACTACAGATGGTAAGTATCTGCTAGGAGGCATATTAATTGGCGATGCCGATGCCTACAATATGTTATTGCAAACGGTAAATAACAAACTGGTGTTGCCACCAAACCCCGAAGATCTGATATTAGGATCAAGGGGCGGAGCAGAGAGTGAAGGCGCAGGTGTCATGAATTTGCCTGATGATGCGCTGATCTGCTCGTGCGAGGCGGTTGATAAAGCAACCATCTGCTCATCGGTTACCGAGTTGGGGGTGACCAATGTTGATGGAATGAAAAAATGCACCAAGGCGGGTACAGGCTGCGGTGGGTGCATCCCATTGGTTAAGGACCTGATAGCGGGTACTATGAAAGCCAACGGGCAATACGTTAAGAATGTGTTGTGCGAGCATTTTGAATACTCGCGCCAGGAGTTATTTGACCTGGTAAAAATAAATCAGCTTAAAAACTACGACCTGGTGCTTGACCATTTTGGCAAAGGCGATGGCTGCGAAGTTTGTAAGCCTGCAGTTGCCAGTATTTTGTCAAGCTTATGGAATGATGTAATTGTAAAACAAGATACCATACAGGATAGTAATGACCGCTTTTTGGCGAACATTCAAAAAGGGGGGACTTATTCGGTAGTGCCGCGCATTCCCGGCGGCGAAATTACGCCGGATAAACTGATTGTATTAGGGCAGGTGGCCAAGCAATATGGCTTATATACCAAAATAACCGGTGGCCAGCGTATTGATTTGTTTGGCGCGCATTTAAATGATTTGCCTGCAATATGGGAGGAGTTAATAGATGCCGGTTTTGAGAGCGGTCATGCTTATGGCAAAGCCCTGCGTACAGTAAAAAGCTGCGTGGGCAGCACCTGGTGCCGCTTTGGATTGCATGATAGCGTTTCATTTGCTATCGAAATTGAAGATCGATACAAAGGTATCCGCGCACCGCACAAACTTAAAGGGGGGGTTAGTGGATGTATCCGCGAATGTGCCGAGGCAAAATCTAAGGACTTTGGTGTTATAGCTACAGAGAAAGGCTGGAACTTATATGTATGTGGTAATGGCGGCTCAAAACCCCAGCATGCAGAATTATTGGCTACTGATATTGACAAAGAAACACTGGTTAAATATCTGGACAGGTTCCTGATGTTTTATATTAAAACCGCCGAGCCGTTATCGCGTACAGCAACGTGGTTAAATAAAATGGATGGTGGTTTAAGCTACCTTAAAAACGTGGTGATAAATGATAGCCTGGGCATTTGCAACCATCTGGAAGAAGAAATGCAGCTATTGATAAACACCTATCACTGCGAATGGAAAGAGGTTATTGAGAACCCGGAATTGCGTAAACGCTTTACCCATTTTGTAAACGCACCCCAGGAAAAAGATCCTACAGTTAAGTTTGAACCTATGCGTGAGCAAATAAAGGCACAATGGTAATTACTATTAATAGCAAAAAATATGGAAACTATAACAGATAACTGGGTATTAGCCTGCTACGTTGATGATGTCCCCACAAATGGCGGCGCTTGCGTAAAACTTGGTAATGAACAGATCGCGGTTTTTAATTTCAGCCGACGCGGCGAGTGGTATGCAACACAAAATTTATGTCCGCATAAGCAGCAAATGGTGTTGTCGCGCGGGATGATTGGCAGTACGGGCGACAATTGTGAACCAAAAGTTGCTTGTCCGTTTCATAAAAACACATTTTCGCTTTTAAGCGGGCAATGTTTAACCAATGAAGAATTGGCAATAAAAACTTATGCAGTAAGGGTTGAGGATGGTAAAGTATTTATTGCGCTTTAATTTTATAAGTACACTGATATTAAGATAGAAAGGAGTGTAAAGAAAATAAAAATATGGTCAATAAAAAACCCCGCCGGGAGGTCGCATTCCCAGACAGGGCAAATAGTTTTAATCGCTTTAACAAAAAAAACCAAATCAAATGTACAAAAATGAATTAAACCACCGCATTATTGCGTTAATTCTATTGTTCTCATCATGCTTTTTTACACAAATCGCTACAGCGCAGCTTTCATTAACAGGCCAACTGCGAACGAGAGGTGAACTGCGTGACGGATACGGAACATTAGAAACTATCGGAAGTAAAAGCGCCGCTTTTATTTCGCAACGCACCCGGCTTATATTTAACTACAAATCAAGCCGTATTATTTTTCAAACATCTATTCAAGATGTAAGACTATGGGGACAGGATGCCTCAACCATCACCCCGGCAGATGGCTCAAAATTAGCTGTTCACGAAGCCTGGGCCGAATTAATTCTCTCTAACAAAAAAGACACTGCTTTTAAAATTTCTCCTTTTGATTACTTCTCTGTAAAAGTTGGCCGGCAAGAACTGGTATATGATGATGAACGCCTATTGGGTGCATCAGATTGGTTGACTCAAGCCAGACGGCATGATGCCATAGTTTTTAAACTATTGCAAAAAGGCTGGCAGGTTGATCTGGGCGCGGCATTTAATCAAAACACAGATGCTATAAATTATAATGGCACCTATTATACACCGGCCAATGTACCTGCAACAATAAAAGATAGCAAAGGAAACTTAGTAAACACACCAGCCGGATTCATCCCGCTAATAAATGCCGCTGGTATCAGCTCAAAAAATGGCTCGCCTGCGTTTCTTAATCCGCCGGGGACAAATGCGTTAAATCAAAATTATAAAGCGCTTCAATATTTATATGCCGCTAAAAAGTTTGGTAAAACCAAAATATCAGGCCTGTTTCTTGCCGACCAGTTTGGTAAGTATATATTAGATTCTGTTAAAAATACCGCAGGCGCCGATGTTGGATACGTATATGGCAAGCGCTTTAACCAAGACGGCGTAAATACACGCTTTACAACCGACTTGTTAATTAACCCTGTGTTTGGAGATAAAAACGAGTGGGCTTTTAATGGAGGTTATTACTACCAAGGCGGTCATGATAAAGACGGTTTAGAATTAAACGCTTACACCTATACGCTGGCCTTATCCTATAAACCGAGCCTGCTTGGTTACACCGCGGGACTTGATGTATTATCGGGCAATGACGTGCTTTCTACGTCAACTGTTAATCACCGTTTTGATCCGTTATATGGCACCCCGCATAAATTTTGGGGATACATGGATTATTTCTACGCGGCTAGTGGCTCACCAGCCGGAGGTTTGAGCGATCCTTATTTAAAAATAAAATACACATCGGCCAATAGTAGGCTAACTACAGAACTGGCCGGACATTACTTCTCTTTAGCCAATAATCAGAAAGATGTTAATGGCGACCTGGTAAGCAAACATTTAGGTACCGAGTTTGACCTTACCGCTGGCTATAAACTAAATAAGTTTACCAGTGTAGATCTTGGCGTATCATACATGGCTGCAACCAGCAGCATGGAGTATGCTAAAAACCTCACCCCATCAACTGCAAGCCTTAAACCTGTTTGGGCCTATTTGCAGATCAATATCAAACCAGAATTTTTAAACAAATAATTATTCAACGGACATGAAAAATCAACTCACTAAACTCAAAATATTTTCATTACAAGGTGTGCAAATGCGCACTTTCCATACCACCTGGTTAATGTTTTTTGTATGCTTTTTTGGCTGGTTTGGCCTGGCACCATTAATGCCTACCATCCGTGCCGAACTGCATTTAACCAAAGCGCAAGTGGGCAATACCATTATAGCATCAGTAGCTGCAACTATTATTGCCCGCTTGTTAATAGGCAAGCTTTGCGATACCTGGGGGCCGCGCAAAACAGCAGTAAGACTATTATTAATTGGATCATTACCGGTATTTTTTGTCGGACTGGCTCATGATTATACTTCGTTTCTATTGTTCCGTCTGGTGATAGGTGTAATTGGGGCATCGTTTGTTATTACCCAATTTCATACTTCAATGATGTTTGCGCCTAATATTAAAGGAACTGCTAACGCGGTTACCGGTGGATGGGGTAATCTGGGCGGCGGAGTAACCAATATGGTTATGCCGTTAATATTTGCAACCATTGCGAGCTTTGGTTACACCAAAGCAGAGGCTTGGCGCTATGCCATGATCGTACCCGGTATTATGATGCTGGTAATGGCTTATGTATATCATAAATATACAAAAGACACCCCGGCAGGTAATTATGATGAAATTGGGCACAAGCAAAGCAGTACAAAAACCGATTGGTCGGTATTAGCCGACTGGCGCATTTGGGCATTAATGCTGGCTTATGCCATGTGTTTTGGCATGGAGCTTACGTTTGATAATGTAGCATCACTACACTTTGTTGATACTTTCCATTTAACCCAAAGCGCTGCGGGTTTTTGGGCAGGCATATTTGGCTTTATGAATTTATTTGCCCGTGCATTGGGTGGCATTGCATCTGACAAAGCAGGTAAGAAATTTGGTATGCGTGGAAAGGGCCTATTGCTGGCCGGTGTATTATTGTTAGAAGGTTGCGGATTGATACTCTTTGCACAATCAGGCTCCTTGCTTATAGCCATTATGTCTATGTTAACTTTTGCATTATTCCTAAAAATGTCAAACGGTGCCACTTATGGTATTGTGCCGTTTATTAATTCAAAAAACGTGGGTTTAGTTAGTGGCATTGTTGGCGCGGGCGGCAATTTGGGCGGTATGCTGTTTGGGTTTTTGTTTAAATCATCGTCTGTTACTTATGTGCAGGCATTTACTTATATAGGTTATACGGTAATTGCAGTATCTGTAATTGTTTTGATAACCAGGTTCCAAAAACAACCCGCCACCCAAGAAC
>DHIR01000017.1 GCA_002403905.1 Mucilaginibacter sp. UBA4741 | reverse complement strand
AAAGTTAAAAGCGATTTCCCTGCCGGGGAGGGTTGGGAGGGGCTTTTTACTTTCTAAAACCTTACCTTTGCACCATGTCAGGTCACTCTCATTCACACGATCATTCTCATGGATTTGGTCATCATCACCACGAAGCTCCTAAGCTTGATCATTTAAATGCAGCTTTTATTTGGGGCATTATACTTAACTCGGCTTTTGTTATTATTGAGGTTATCGCGGGGTTAATTACCGGCTCATTATCTTTATTAACTGATGCCGGGCATAACCTGAGCGATGTTGTTGGCCTGGCGTTAGCTTTACTGGCATTTAAGCTAACCAAAGTAGGTTCAAACAGTAATTTACTTATGGCTATAAACGCTCAACCATATTAGTATCGTTCTTTAACGCGGTGATATTGGTTGCCACTATAGGTATGATAACTTACGAGGCGGTCATCCGCTTTATGCACCCGCAGGTAATAGAGGGAGCAACGATTGCCTGGGTATCATTAATAGGCATAGGTATTAACGCGTTTACGGCATGGCTTTTTGTAAAGGATAAAGATACCGACCTAAACGTAAAAGGCGCTTATATGCACATGGCAATGGATGCGGTGGTATCATTAGGCGTAGTAATAGCCGGTGTGATCATTTATTTCACCAAATTATATTGGATAGATAGTGTTGTTAGCTTAATTATAGCCGTTGTAATACTTCGTGGTACCTGGAGTTTGCTTAAAGATAGCCTGCGTTTAGAAATGGATGGTGTACCCAAAGAAATGGACGTAGCCAAAATAAAAGCCGAGCTGCTAAAAGCAAAAGGCGTGGTTGATATTCACCACATGCACGTATGGGCGCTAAGCACTACCGAAAACGCGCTAACGGCCCACCTGGTTATAGCCCCGACAGATCTGCATTTGTTTGACAGTATAAAAGCCGACCTCAGACATCGCTTACAACACCTGGATATAAACCACAGCACTTTCGAGCCGGAGTTTGCGGATGAGAAGTGCGATGAACCGGATTGCTAGTGGATGTGCAAATGTGCGGATGTGCGAATGTGCAGATGAAATGTATGACTACTATTTTAATATCGGACAACCGCCACCAAACAAAAAGAGTTGCGAAGTTTTTAAACTTTGCAACTCTCTAAAATATCAAACCTTTTAAGCATCTGCACATTTGCATATCCGCACATTTGCACATCAATTAGCATCTGCACATTCACGCATTTGCATATCTGCACATCAAACCTATCCTTTCTTAGATGGGTTTTTTGGTGCGCTAACCTTTGGTGCTTGTGCTTTTGGTGCCGAGTTTGCTTTTTTAGCAACCGGTTTTGGCTTGTCTGTAAGTTTTACAGGCGCAGCAACTTTTTCACCTTCACCGGCTTCCGGTGCTTTTGGAGCTTCCTCGCTAAATAAAGGCATATCTTTTAATATGTTGAACCAGTTTAATATCTTCTTCATATCCGAAGCATAAACTTTTTCTTCGTCATGACCCGGGGCCACTTCTCTAAAAAATCCTCTTAGGTTGGTGCCGTCTGCTTTAGCGTCAGGTGCATTTGTCGCGGTTTTCATTCGCTCAAATACGTCCGTTAACTTAATATCATCGCCATCACCAAAAATAGTGATCTCGTCAAGCGCCGCTAGTTTAGCAGTTGATAGGTTAGCTATCAGCTTAATTTTTTGTGCATCTATGCTTTCTAATACAAAACCCGATTTGTTTTGTACCAATGCTTTCCATAATCCCGGTTTACCGGCTACTGATACAATTCCGCTTAAATTCATATGTTTTTTGAGTTTTGAGTTTTGAGTTTTGAGTTTTGAGTTGAGTATATAAAACTCATAACTCATTACCCAAAACTCATAACTCTATTTAATCCTCTGTTACTTCTATTGATAAAATTTTATCGCCCTGGCGTATATCATCAACAAGGTCAACATTTTCAATAACCTTACCAAAACAGGTATGATTACGGTCAAGGTGCGCGGTGTTGGTGCGGCTATGGCAAATAAAGAATTGTGAACCACCGGTGTTACGGCCCGCGTGAGCCATTGATAATACACCACGGTCATGATATTGCAGTTCGCCGGTTAGCTCGCAATCAATATTATAACCTGGTCCGCCGCTGCCTGCTTTATAAGCAGTTGCAGGGTCTTTAGAGAACGGGCAACCGCCCTGTACCATAAAGTTAGGGATAACACGGTGAAAAGCTATGCCGTTGTAAAAGCCTTCTTTTGCTAATTTTTTAAAGTTAGCTACTGCTTTAGGGGCGTCTGTATCGTAAAACTCTACGGTCATGTCGCCTTTTTCAGTTTTTATAATTGCTTTACTCATTGTCAGTTTTTTTAATAGTTGGCAAAGGTAATGTTTTTGAGGTAAAAGGAGAAAGGTAAAAGGATAAAGGTTTTATGGGGCTTAGATTGGTGCCCCGATAGCTATCGGGGAAAGATTAGAGATTAGTTGTCCCGATAGATATCGGAGTTAAAGATTTGTTGATTAGAAACTAGTTATTAAGATAATTATAAAACTGTCTCTTCGATGTCCCCTCAGGGTCTCTCGATAGAGGACCCTGAGGTAACGTGTAAGGTTTTAGAACTAGCTGGATTAAAAATTTTATGTTACAAACCTTTTACCTTTCTCCTTTTACTAAATTTATAATACCTTCCATAATTATTCGTTAAATTTGAATATGCATCGCTTAAAATACCTTTTACCTTTTGCCTTTATTTTTTTAACTCTGGCAACCAGGGCCGCTTCCCTTTTAATGCCGATGGATGAGGTGCAAAAAAATCATCTAAAAGCTTACGGCATCGCGTTTTGGGTATTAAAAAACGGGGGCGAGGTTGATTGGCTGCTTAACTATCGCGGCGGTAGTTTCATGACCAAGTATGATAAAAAGCTGGAGGACGAATGTAATATCCGCGGGATAAGTTACGAGGTATTGGCCGATGCTAAGGTAAGCGAGATTATTACCCAGGTTGGCGACCCATCTGTAAATATGGATTTGGTTAAGCTGGAAAAAGCGCCGAGGATTGCCGTGTATTCGCCGAAAAATAAATTGCCGTGGGACGATGCCGTTACCCTGGTACTAAAATATGCCGAAATACCTTTCGACCTGGTTTATGATGAAGAAGTAATGCGCGGAGACCTGCCAAAGTATGACTGGCTGCACATGCACCATGAAGATTTTACGGGCCAGTACAGCAAGTTCTTCGCGGGGTTTAGTAACGCGCAATGGTATATTGATGATAAGAAGACTCAGGAAGCTATGGCCGCTAAACTGGGCTTTAAAAAGGTATCAAAAATGAAGCTGGCCGTAGCGCAACGTATCCGTGATTTTACCGCTGGTGGAGGTTTTTTGTTTGCAATGTGCTCTGGTACAGAAACATTTGATATAGCCCTGGCTGCTGCCAATACAGATATTTGCGAAAGTATGTTTGATGGTGATGGTGCCGATTTTAACGCGCAAAGCAAACTTGATTTTACACAGACATTTGCTTTCCAGAATTTTAACTTAGATGTTAATCCGTTCTCGCACCAGTTTAGTGATATTGATGTAACCACCACCCGCCAGGTCGACCGTACCCAAGATTTTTTTACGCTGTTTGATTTTTCGGCTAAGTGGGATGTAGTGCCCAGCATGCTTACGCAAAATCATGATAAAGTGATAAAAGGTTTTATGGGGCTAACTACGGCTTTTAACAAAAACAAAATTAAACCCGGCGTTACTATAATGGGCGAAATGAAAACCGCCAACGAAGTGCGCTACATTCATGGCGAATTTGGCAAAGGGCAATGGACATTTTATAGCGGCCACGACCCCGAAGATTACCAGCACTCGGTTAGCGACCCACCGACTGATTTAAATTTGCATCCAAACTCACCCGGTTACCGGTTGATATTAAATAATGTGCTGTTCCCGGCTGCTAAAAAGAAGAAGCAGAAAACGTGATGAGTTGTGAAATTTGGTTAGTAAGTTAGTATAATAAATATATATGTAAAGCTGTGGGCTTGTGCGATTCCTTCCCTCGGGAAGGAGGAGGAAGGGGTTTAATAAATTATAAATGCCTGGTATATGAAGCATCTACTAAAGTATCTTCTGGCTTTCACCTTTCTTCTTTTACCTATAATAGGTGAGGCGGCTTCCATACTTATACCTATGGACGAGCTGCAAAAGGATCACCTAAAATCGTACGGGATTGCTTTTTGGGTTTTAAAGAACGACCAGGAGGTCGAGTGGTTATTGAATTACCGTGGCGGCAGCTTCATGACCAAATACGACCCTAAAACAGAGAATGAATGTAAGGTACGTGGCGTTAGTTACGAGGTTATAGCCGATGACAAGGTAGCCGCCATACTCGCCCAGATCAACGACCCATCAGTAAATATGGATGTGGTTAAGCTACAAAAAGCGCCGCGCATGGCTATTTATTCGCCCAAAGTAGGGGTTAAACCATCAGACGATGCGGTTATGCTGGTATTAAAATATGCCGAGATCCCTTTTGATTTGGTTTACGATGAAGAGGTTTTAAAAGGCGATCTGAATAAATACGATTGGCTGCACCTGCACCACGAAGACTTTACAGGCCAATACAGCAAAGAAAACAGAGGCAGAAATGCTGATAAATTTCTGCAAACTAAGGCGATATTTGAGGCTACGGCCAAAAAGTTTGGCTATCAAAAAGTATCAAAAATGAAACTGGCAGTCGCCCAAAACATCAGGGACTTTTGTGCCAATGGCGGATTTTTACTGGCCATGTGCTCGGGCGCGGATAGTTTTGATATTGCCCTGGCAGCCGCTAAAACAGATATCGTTGATGAAATATACGATGGCGATCCGCCCGACCCGCGCGCGCAATCAAAACTGGACTTTACGCAAACCTTCGCTTTTCAAAACTTTACCGTAGTTACCAGCGATTATGGCTATGGCGGCAGGCAAGGTGGCAGGTTCAGTAATATTGATATGAGCAATACCCGCCATATACAGCAAGAGGACGACTTTTTTACGCTGTTTGATTTTTCGGCAAAATGGGATGTAATACCCAGTATGCTTACGCAAGATCATGAGCGGGTGATAAAAGGTTTTATGGGGCTTGCTACCGCTTTTGATAAGAGCAAGATCAAATCGACCGTAACTATTATGGGCGAATTAAAAAGCGCCAACGAGGCACGCTATATCCATGGCGAATACGGCAAAGGCCAATGGACCTTCTATGGTGGCCACGACCCCGAAAACTACCAATACAGCCCCAACGAACCACCAACCGACCTGAGCCTGCACCCAAACTCGCCGGGTTATAGGTTGATATTGAATAATGTATTGTTTCCGGCGGCTAAGAAAAAGAAGTTGAAGACGTAAGCCCCCCAGCCCCCTGAAGGGGGAGTTGATTTGCGGCTTTAATTAAATATTATTTCGGATTATTACTTCAAAAAACTCCCCCTTCAGGGGGCTGGGGGGTTATTGTAAAAACATCCAACTCACACCAAACTTAAGCGCGGCATCTTGTTGCGGGTAACGGTTAACGGTGTAGTAGCCTTTGCTAAATAAGCCCTGGTTGGCATAATCATAAGCCACAAAAATATTGGTTTGTTTTATAGTGCCTTTAAAAAACACGGTAGCTACCGGGTATGATGAAAATGTAGGATTTGCCCCGTTATAAAACTGGCCCAAACCAACAGCGTATGACGGGGCAACGTATGATGTATTAAAACGCACATTCATACCAGTTGACAATTGCAGCGCATTAAACAAATACGTGTTGTAATAGAGGCTACTGTAAGTATAAACTTCGGGCACGCGCAGGGTAGACTGGTAGTCGGTTTTTTCGTAAACAAGATAGTTGTCAAAATGCAGATGGTGCCAGCTCAGGTTTTTGCCCAGGCTTACTTTTAACAAGTTGATATTACTGGCTACTTGTACCGGGTGCGCGTCAATACCGCCCGGCTGCGCGGCAAAATAAAGGTAATCGGCAATTAAAAAATATTCGGCTTTAAAATCAAGTTGCAGCGCGTTATTAATATAATTGAAGGAGGCACTGGTAGTTTTTTGATTTTTAAAACTGTTATGGAATATGTAGTGGTTGGTTATCCAATTGGTAGTTACTAATGACGGCGAACTGCTTTGCACATAACCATCCAGAATTATTTTACCGGCCTTGTTGTTGCCCGCTAATACTGCTTTTGCATCATATAAAAAATCGCCAAAATTATGGCCCACCGCTATTTGGTTGACGGTAGTTTCTAAATTTACCCGGTCACTAAACCGGTAGCTAAGCTTACCATGAATGGTAATGTTTTGGAAAGAAACATCCTGCTTTTTATCGGGGAGGCGCTGTTTGCTGCCGTATTGATCAATAGTAGTATCGCTTACAAATTGGGTGTAGCTATAAAGATCATGCGTAAGCCCCAGGTCGAGCTTTAATTCGTTTTTTACAAATTGGTTTGATTTGCCCCGCAAGTAAAAGCTATATCCAAAATCATTCTGTAAATGAGTTAAAGTAAGCGAGTCGCGCGATCGGTTAGAGCTAAAATAATAATCAGGGAACACATGGTAAAGATCCTGGTCGTTTTGTAAAAAATCGTACTTGGTTACGTTGTAGTTAAATGTATAGCTTACACGTTGCGTAGGCAATATGTTTGCCGTGTTTTTACGGATAGTAGTATCTATGCGCCCAATGTAGTAAAACTGTTTAATATAAATACCGCCGGTTTTCCAGTTTTCGAAATTATTGGGCAGGCGCACCAATTCAGTGCTTTTATCAAATGAGCCAGCTTTACTGGTAAAAACCGAGTCGTTTAATATGGAACCTGTTTCCGGCGATTTAAGGTTATTAAATATCAGGTTAGCCAGTAAGTTATACCGCTTGCTTTTTGATTCGTACCAGGTAAATACAGCGGCATTTAAATCGCTTACGTTTTGCCCAAGCACATGGTTATTACTGTAAAAATTGCGCGAGCCAACAAAATTCAAGTTAAAGCCAATATTTAAGTTAGGGTTTACATTTTGGGTATGCAGCACTTTAAAGTACTGTTCGGCCGCACCGGCTGTATATAAAGACAGTACGCTAAAAGGCACCCGGGCATTATAATATTGAATATCTTGTGATGTCAGTAAAAACGGATCAAGCGCGTGCAGGCCCACATCAAATCCAATTGTTTTAGATGGCTCAAATAATAAAGGCCGAGCGGCCAATCCAATAGTACTGCCCAAACTTATCTTAGGCGACCGTGGCTGAAAAAGAGGACTGTAATTCTCGAAATTTGCCAGCGTGGTATCAATAGGGAATAGTTGTGTACTGTCTTTGAGCAAAGCCTCATTTGTAACCTTAATAAATTTAGCGGTGAAGATAACTGTATCGCGTGCTTGCTGCTCGCGTTTACGTAAAGTATCAATCATTTCGTCACCGCTAAGTGTCCGGCCCTGGCGCGCCGTATCGTTCCGTAACCCATTTCTTTGATTTGGATCATTAGGGTTATAAGGATTATTGGGGTTATACGGATTATTAGGGTTATAAGGCGGCCTGGTAGGGTTAATTTGCGCAACAGCAAAATTTGCTGCAAAACAGATCAGTAATAAGAGTATGTATTTTAATTTATCAGGCATTTAAACCGGCAATCAATTCTTTAAGTATTAGGGTTAGTTGTGGTTCGGCTGCCATGGCTACCGCAATGATCTCTTCAACCGATACAGGTTTAAGCACCTCAGGGAAACCTTCGTCTGTTAATACCGATATAGCAAATACAGGCAAGCCCATATGATTGGCCACTATAACTTCGGGTACGGTACTCATGCCAACAGCATCGCCGCCAATAATGCGTAAGTAACGATACTCGGCACGGGTTTCTAAATTTGGCCCGGTTACCGCAACGTACACGCCTTTATGGCAAATAATATTATTTTTTTTGGCGATAGTTAAGGCCTTATCAATTAAGTTATGTTTATAAGGCTCGCTCATGTCAGGGAAACGAGGCCCAAGTTCAGCATCGTTACGGCCAACCAACGGGTTCTCCGGCTGCAGGCTGATATGGTCTTCGATCACCATCAGATCACCTTTTTTAAACGATGGATTTAAGACACCGCTGGCGTTTGATACAAACAGGGTTTTAATACCCAGCATTTTCATCACCCTAACCGGGAAGGTGATCTGCTGCATGCTATAACCTTCGTAATAATGCAAACGGCCTTGCATGGCAACAACTTTTACACCCCCAAGGGTACCAAATATTAATTTACCCGAATGGAACTCTAAAGTCGAGATAGGGAAATCAGGAATGTTGCTGTACATTAACTGTTTTTCAACCTCTATTTCGCTTACCAGGCCACCTAAACCGGTGCCTAAAATTATACCTACTTCGGGTACAAAATCGCCTATGCGGCTTTTAATGTACTGGGTGGTGCTCTCTATATTTCCTGACATATTCAATAACAAATTGATCAAACTGCTGCTGATCATTTAAAAAATTTACGCCTATTGGTATCACCAAAACGGGTAGCTTTTTAACAAGCGGCAGTAATTCTTGTTTTCCTAAACGTTGCGCATCCTTTTCTGTTGTGATGATCACTTTTTTTTGTGATGTGCAAGCTGCAAATTCATCGGCAAGTTTAGTGATATTTTTTAAGCTAAAACGGTGATGATCGGGATAATTATGATGTATAACGTTTAAAGTGTGTTTTTTAATATGGTTAACCAACGGATTGGCATTGGCAATACCGGTCAGCAGGAAAACTGTAGTATCGGCATCAATAACTGTATTGGCTTGATTGCTACTCATATCCTGCAAAGGCATATAAGTTATCGAAGTGAAAAACAGTTGTTGATAGGGTAGTAGCTGCATGTCTGCGGCTATCTTATCCTGCGTGGCGGTACTTAAATCTTCGGGGCATTTACTGATGATGATAATATCCGCCCGCCAACGCCCGCTAAACGGTTCGCGGTAATTACCGGCAGGCAATACCAAACGGGGGTTAGCCAAATTGTTATAATCAAACAATAAAATACTTAACCCCGGCTTAACCGCGCGGTGCTGATAGGCATCATCCAGGATGATCAGATTGTGCTCAGTTTTTAATTGCTCAATACCATCAACCCGTTTCTCGCAAACGGCAACCGTAATATCCGGGAATTTATGTTTAAACTGCGCAGGTTCATCGCCTATTTGAGTTGCAGTTGCGGTAGCCGTGGCCAATTGATACCCTTTTGTTTCGCGGCCATATCCACGGCTTAGTGTTGCCAGTTTATGATCTTTTTTAAACAGGCGGATCAAATATTCTGTCATGGGGCTTTTACCGGCACCACCAACTTCTAAATTACCAACTGATATGAGGGGCAGATCAAATTGCCGGCTTTTAAGCAGGCCGGTATCATAGCACCAATTGCGTATGCTCACAATTAATCCGTAGATCAATGAAAAAGGAAATAATAGCAAGCGCAGGTACTTCATACTGGGTGTAAAGATAGGAAAAAGCCGTTAACTCACCCCGCCTACGCTTCGCTGGGCGACCCTCTCTTCGCTGCGCGGAAAGAGGGTAAGTAAAAGATGTTTTAAAAATCAAACACCCATCGCTATTCCGTTTTCATTTTTTTCTCTGCCGATTTTTTGAACTCGTAATCTCCTCCCAGCAGGTAGCCCCATGGTTTAGTACTTTCAATACGATCAAAAATTATTTTAAAGATGGCCATCATAGGGATGGATAAGAACATGCCCGAAAGCCCCCACATCATTTCGCCCAGTATTATGCCTAAAAAGGTAATGAGCGCGTTTAGCCGCACTTTTGAACCTACTACGGCAGGTAACAACACATTAGCATCAACAAGATGAATAGCTATTACGCTTACACCTACCTCGATAGCATTACTGACAGGCCCGGTGGCAAAAGTAACCAGCACGCTTAAAAACAGTGCCGAAAATATACCCAGGTAGGGGATAATGTTAAACAGCCCGACAATTATGCCCAGCAGCACGGCATATTTTATCCCTATCATCCAAAAGGCTGTACAGGCAACAGTGGCAACTATTATCATTTCGAGCAGCAGGCCTAATATATATTGCCTTAATATGCTTTGAATATTTTCAACTATATCATGAACAATATGCTCATTGTCTTTGCCAAATGCCTGTAATATAAAGCCGAACAACAGTTTGCGGTAAAACAGGATAAAGAAGGTGAATATCATGATAAACACGTAAAACAGCATTAATGATGATACTGCCCCGAATGTTGTACCTACCACTTCGGAGCCTGATGATATGATCTTTTTACCGGCATTTTCAACATAATTTTGTTGGTTTTTGATATCTATGTTAAATCTGCCCTGCACCCACTCATAAATGTTATTTACAGATTGGGCAAGCTGTTTTTGTAACATCGGCCAATCCTGCGTTAGTTTTGATATCTGCGAGCCTACCAGGTATAGCACCCCGCTTATAAAGCCTACTAATAATATAATAGATACAAAAGATGATACACTGCGCGGCATACGTAACTTTTGCTCTAAAAAACCCGAAACAGGTAATAAAAGAATAGCGAACAGAAAGCCGAATATTAAAGGGTCGAGCATTTCTTTGCCTTGTATAATTAAAAAACCCAGCGATAAAATACCAATAAGTACCAGCGATAACCGTTCGTAAAAAGGTGCTATGATTTTTTTAGGCGTCATTATATAAATTTATTGGGGTAAACGTTACCGTAGTATATATGTTTTGAAGATAATAATATAGAATAAGGCATTTATAAA
>DHIR01000135.1:2284-7921 GCA_002403905.1 Mucilaginibacter sp. UBA4741 | reverse complement strand
GTATTCTTATTTACCGACTACAAAAACTTAACGCATCAGTAATAATTAAAATTAATAACTAAACAATTAAATCCAAAAAAACTATGAAAAAATTAATTACCTATGCAGCTTATTGCAATTTTGTTTGCAACAAGCTGCACAAAAAATTCATTAACCAAGCTTAATAGCAGTACGGCCGACAATTCATTTGCCACTGCTGCGACCACAGCGGGACCATATACCAATGTATTCATAGGACAAGTGAATAACGGAAACGGAACCTGGACTTATACCTGGTCGATGCAAAATACAGCTCCCTCAAAAACCCATCAGGATTTGAGCCATTGGGATATGCTGCTTGGAACATGCGTAACAATGGATAATGTTGTAGGTGCGGCTATGGTTTTAGTATTTCGCTGCTATTGGTTTGGTTTTGTTTGGTTAGCTCGATATCGCGCCTCAGGTCGGTTAAGGTTTGTTGGATCAGGTCCGGATCCTCAACTCTGTTCAACACCTCTTCGCCCTCTGCCCAACGATTTTTACTAATAAGCCAGCGGGGGGTTTCAGGTAAAAAGAACATGCCTATCAATAGTATTAACGCCGGAAACAATCCCACAAAAAACATCCAACGCCATGATTCCAAATTAGCATCATTACCCAAGGTATAATCTGTTATGTACGATACCAGGATACCAATAGTGATCATTAACTGGTTAAGCGTTACCATTGCACCCCTGCGCCGCGTTGGCGCAATCTCTGCAATGTACATGGGTACTACGTAAGATGTAATACCAATGGCTATACCGATGATAACCCGCATCACCATCAAGAACACAATACTATGCGCATAGGTACAGCCCACTGCGCCTACTGCAAAAATTATAGCGTTAACAATGATCATTTTTTTGCGCCCCAAATAGTCTGACAGCTTGCCACTGCTAATAGCACCTAATACCGCGCCTACTAGCACGGTGGTTGTTATCCATTCAAGGCTCGAGTCGCCTAGTTTCCAATACTCTTTCATAAACGGCAACGCGCCGGATATTACCCCGGTATCAAATCCAAACAGCAACCCGCCCGTGGCTGCTACTATGGAAATGAGTAAGACGTTTGATCTAGTTTTTGTTGGTTTCATTATCTTATTTTTTAGGTTATTGTTGGTTTCTCTTTAGTCTATTCTTTCGCTTTAAACGTTTAAAGTATAATTTAAAAAAATTACTCCCTGCATGACTGCCCGACGATCAAGTCGGACTCAAGGCTTATCTGCTTATTAATTTTACTATGATTTATCAGTTCCAGCAAGGTATCTACTGCCGCTTTTCCCATAGCTTCTACGGGTTGGCGCAAATGCGTTACCAGGTTATAAAAAAGTTCAAACGCTTCCGACTCGTCAAAGCTCAAAACAGAGATGTCCTGTGGCACTTTCGCCTTTATTTTATTAAGATATTTTAATCCGTTTATAGCAAGGGTATCCGTCGCGAAAAACACGGCGTCGCAAGGCTGATCCAAATTCAATATTTTATCCAAGGATTGATCAATATCCCCTACCCTGTTATTGCTGTTTATTTGTTGCAGCCAGTCTTCGTCAAAAGCTATGTTGTTATCTTTCAACGCCTCCAGGTACCCTCGGTTGCGTTCGTGCAAATGGAACATATTGGTATCATAATTAATAAACGCAATGCGTTTATGCCCCTGTTTAATTAAATACGCGGTAGCGATATAGGCCGCTTTATAATTATCAAGGGCGATATGGTTAGTTGTTATTTCGGGAAAATTTCTGTCGATCAGCACAAAAGGGATCTCTGCCTTTTGCAGCATTTTTATTTGATCCTGCGAGTTTTCAACCGGCACCAATATAAGGCCGTCAACCTGTCGGTTTATCAGCACGTTAACCAACTCCGCAAAAGTATCTTCGTTTTCGTTCGAGCTGCCAAATAGCACCGTATAGTTTGCTTTTTTTGCTTCGGCCTCTATGGCGCGGGTAATGCCTGTGCTAAAACGATAATTAATATCGGCCACCACCAACCCAATGGTATGGGTTTTATGCATTTTAAGGCTTTTGGCTATTTGGTTTGGGCGATAGTTAAGCAGTTCGGCAGCGGCTTTTATTTTCTGGGCGTTATCTTTGCTTACCTGTTTAATTTCGGCCTGCCCGTTTAGCACGTAAGACACCAAGGCGATGGATACACCCACATGCTCCGCAATATCCTTGAGACCTACTTTTTTCATTAAGATTTACTAATTGGTTAAATCAAAGCTATCACTTTAAACGATTAAAGCAAATGAAAAATTAAAAATTAGCTATCAATATTCATAAACTACTACATTTTATAAATACACTATCTTTTAATACCTTGCGACCACAATATTTACAAACCTTTAAAAGCCATAATGAAAAAACTGCTTAAAGTTATTCTTACAGTCTTATGCTTACTCGCAGGATTTAATGCGGCTTTTGCCGACAATGGTATTAAGATCACCAGCCCCGACAAACACCTTTCTGTTATAGTTTTTGTAGCCCTCGATGGCCGCCTGACCTATTCTATCAAAAACATAAACACACAGTTATTAGAACCATCGCCCTTAGGTATAACGATTGATGATATCGATCTGGGTTACGGGGCAAAAATAACCGCTAAACCTGTTTTAAGTAAAGTTAGTGGGCGCTACCCTGTTTTTGGCAATCACGCCACCGCAATAAATAAGGCCAATGAGGTTGAAATTCCGGTAGAAACTGCCGGGCGTTCGTTTAAACTGATAGTACGTGTTTATAATGACGGTGTTGCTATACGTTATACTATCCCGGAGGGGTCAAAAAAAATAAACGGTGAATCTACGTCATGGAACCTGGCGGAAAATACAAGTAAGGTAGCCTGGTCGGGGTTTAATAGTTCTTATGAGGATCTGAGCCATGTTACATCGCTGGAAAACGTTCCACAGGATACAACGATCATGGGCCCCGTCACCCTTGAAGTTGCCGGTAATTACCTTTCCATTTCTGAGGCTGATTGCGAAAATTTTTCGGATATGGCGTTTGTCCGCCACGGTAATATGTTTAAAGCCGATTTTCCTTTTTCAAAAAAAGGCTGGAATATTCAAAACAGGGCCGATAACAAATCGACCTTCTTAAATGGCACTTATAAAGGACAAAACGTATCGCCTTGGCGCACAACGATGATCGCAAATACTTTAACCGGCCTGGTAAATTCTGATCTGTTAATGAACCTATGCCCACCGCCTGCCAAAGACCAGGACTTTACCTGGGTTAACCCCGGCCGGTGCTTATGGCAATGGTGGAGCGTAGGCAGCCCCGTTTATGAAGAACAGAAAAACTGGTATGACGCGGCCGTTAAATTAAAATGGGAATATTATTTGGTTGATGACGGTTGGCGTACCTGGAGCAGCCCGGGTAAAGACCAGTGGGCATTGCTTGGCGAAGTAATTGCTTATGGCAAAAGCGTTGGTGTTAAATCAATTGTTTGGGTTGACTCTAAAGAGATGCGCGAAGGTGAAAAGCGCCGTGCCTACCTGGAAAAGATAAAAGCACTGGGTGCAACCGGGATAAAAATAGATTTCGTACCGCCGGCTACTGCCGATATTATGCAGTGGTATATGGGCGCGTTGCAGGATTGTGCCGAATTAAAATTAATGGTAAACTTTCACGGTAGCGTTAAGCCCACCGGGTTACGGCGCACTTATCCAAATGATATTACCCGCGAGGCTGTCCGCGGGAATGAATGGCACATGACCCGATATAAACGGGTAGAACCTTTTGAACAGGATGTATCCCTCCCATTTACCCGTTTAATGGCTGGCGCGGCAGATATTACCCCGGTAATGTTGGACCCCGAGCAACTAAAATCGACCAAATTTACCTGGGCGCATGAGTTTGCGCAGGCGATAGTATACCTTTCGCCAATTACCCACTTTGCTGATCAATATAAATTTTATCTGGAAAGCCCAATGTTTGACCTGTTTCAGCAAATACCTACTGTTTGGGATGAAACAAGAGTATTACCGGCCACAGAGATGGGCGAAGTGGTTGCCTATGCCCGCCGTAAAGGTGATACATGGTGGATAGGTGTAATGAATGGCGCTACCGAACGGGAGATAAAAATCCCATTGAGCTTCCTTAAAAAATCTGTTCGGGCAACGTTGATATATGATGATAAACTCACCAATACCGCTATTAACCGGCAGGAGAAAACGCTTTCGGGTAAGGATATATTAACAATAAAATTAGCGCCGGGTGGTGGTTTTGTGGGGCGGTTTTAGAATTTAATATCCGTAAAAGAATAGATAGCCAGATTTATTGTTCCTTTGTGAATAAACTAATCACAATTGAATATAGGGATTTTTACTTACGGAACTAGAGGCGACGTACAGCCTTATATTGCTTTGGCATTGGGACTTATGGAGAAGGGCCACCAGGTAACCATTGCAGCGCCCGAAAATTTTAAGGAATTAGTTGAGGGGTTTGATGTTGCTTTTCATCCGCTTTACGGTAATGCAGAAGCAGAGATGAATTCGCCGTTAGGACAAAGCATATTACGATCAGAAAACACCATTAAACTGATGAAGTATTTTTTTAAAGTACTTCATGACATAAGGGTTCCTTTGCGCAAAAGCTATATCGAAGGAATTAACAAAATAGATTTTATTATAGCTAACGCTGCTACAATACCAATTACCAGCGCGATCGCGGAAAAGCAAAATAAAAAAATCGCGTTTACTTATTTTATGCCGCCGATAGTGCCTACCACTGAATTTCCATTGGGCGACTTCGACTTCCTGAATTTCCCCTTATATAACAAGCTGACCTATAAGCTGGCACACCTGTTTTTCTGGAAATTTTTAAAAAGTGAAGTCAATGAATTCAGGCAAGAATTAGGTCTGCCTGTTTTAAAGGAAAATCTTTTAGCCTATGTTGGAAAACAAATGCCGTTGGACCTGTATTGTCTGAGCCCAAGCCTGATCCCCCAACCTAAAGACTGGGATGATAACCATAAAATAACCGGCTTTTTAACCGTCCCCAATCAACCAATAAAAAACCATGAGAATATGGAATTAAACACATGGCTTGCGGAGGGCGGCAAACCTATATACATGGGCTTTGGCAGTAATGGCGTTGGCAATACCGAAAAGTTTGTGGCTATATTAAATGATGTATTAACCAAAACGGATGAGCGTATCTTATTTTGCACGGGGTGGGCTGTGTTTGATAATTTGCCAGCGCATAAAAACCTATTCGTAGCCAAATATGTAAATCATGGGGCTATTTTACCCAAATGTAAAGTGGGGATATTTCATGGTGGTGCAGGCACGTTGGCAGCTATGCTCCGAAATAACCTGCCGGTAATTATTATTTCGTTTTATACCGACCAGCCAACCTGGGGAAAAATTGTAGAACGCAGGAATTTGGGCGCTCATATACCGGTAAAAAAACTTAATGCTCATAGACTGATTTCAGCTATAACAAAAGTTCAAACAAATGAAGTAAGGAATAATGTGGCAATCATCGGCCAGCAACTAAGAAGTGAGAACGGACTTGAAAACGCAGTGAATGAGCTTGAAAGGTTCTTTATGCAATCCATTCCAGAAAAGGGAAATTTTTAGGAATAAAAAATATCGTTGAAAATAAAGTCTCCCCTTCCGGGG
>DHIR01000135.1:0-2077 GCA_002403905.1 Mucilaginibacter sp. UBA4741 | reverse complement strand
GGGGGAGATTTAGAGGGGGCTGCTTACCTTTACGGCATGGCCGGTATAGAATGTCTAACTGTCTCACAATTAGTTACATTCGAAAAGTAACAAATAAGTAACACTGCAAGCACTAATTTATTACCTGGTGCTTTGAGATGTAAGATTAATTTTAATTTCATTCTATGACATTCCTGCTTATTTTTACAAAATGCCATTACACGTAAATATTGAGGATTTATTAAATGCCCGTTCTGTTGAGTCGGAGCGGCTTGAATTTAAGGCGGGCTGGAATCCGGATGCTGTGTATCGTTCGATTTGTGCTTTTGCTAATGATTTTGAAAATGTGGGTGGTGGCTATATTTTAATCGGTGTGGAGGAAAAAGATGGGATCGCCAAGCGGCCTGTGATGGGATTAAGTGCGGCTAAAATTGCTGCTATTCAAAAGGAGATGATCGGGTATAATAACCTGATCAACCCGGTTTATCATCCTAAGCTATTTATAGAAATTGTGGATGGCCAGCAAATTTTAGTGATATGGGTGCCTGGGGGCTCGAATCGTCCTTATGAAGTGCCTGAACAAATTACTGCGAAACAAAAAAGATTCTCGTATTATGTCCGCAGGTATGCCAGTTCCACTGTTGCAGATATGGAAACCCAGCAAGAGTTGATCAGTCTTGCCAACCAAATTCCTTTTGATGACCGTTCTAATCAATATGCCAGCATAGATGATATATCCATGGTACTGATCCAGGACCATTTGCGATTGATAGGCAGCAAATTGATGGAGATTTCGGGTCAACATAACAAAACTGAGATCTTAGAACAAATGCTGCTGGTGGATGGCCCGGCTGAACACCGATTTCCGCGGAATGTCGCATTGATGATGTTTAATGAGCACCCAGAAAAATTCTTCCCCGCCACCTGGGTAGATGTCGTGTATTTTCCAAAGGGTGAAGGCGAACCGGAGTTTGTTGAATACCCGCGCATTACCGGCCCGGTACCCGCCTTGATCAGAAAAACGCTGGATTTATTAAGAACAAACTTTTTAAAAGAAAAAGTCATTAAGCAAGCGAACAAGGCAGAAGCAATACGCATTTGGAATTATCCCTACGCTGCACTGGAAGAAGCTGTGGCCAATTCGCTATTTCATCGTGATTATCAACTGCGGGAACAAGTTGAGATCCGTGTCTCCCCGGAATCGATCGTATTACTCAATTATGGAGGACCGGATCGCTCTATCCGCCAGGAAGATCTTATCAGTGGACGGATCAGGCCGCGTCGTTACCGAAATCGCCGTTTAGGCGATTTCTTAAAGGAACTCGATCTAACAGAGGGCCGTGCCACGGGTATTCCGACTATAAAACGTGTTTTAGAACGCAATGACTCCCCTGAACCATCGTTTCGTACAGATGATGAACGCACTTTTTTCGAGGTAGAGTTGTTTTGTCATCCGGCTTTTAAGAACGAAGATATTGGAGGCAATGGTACCAAAGAGGATGCGGAAAGTAATAGAGATGGTAATAGAGATGGTAATAGAGATACCATCCGGTTATCTCATAAACAACAGCAAATACTAACCTTTTGCCAAACGCCCAGAAGCCGCATCGAAATATTTGAACACCTGGGTATTTCGAACCAGCCCAAAAATTACCGTCTGCATATTTTACCACTCCTACAGGCAGGCTATATCACGCTCACTGAACCCAATAAGCCATCCAGCAAATATCAAAAATATCATACAACAAATTCAGGTCGATACGCTATAAATTAAGTCATTGGTGTGGCTTTTAATAGATCATTAATGAACTGTAGAAAAACTGATCGATTGATTGGGGTTTAAGCTTTGGTGGTGGGGTGGCCTGTGGGGCTTAAACCCCAATCAATCGAGTGGCTGGCAGCACAGGCTGTACATCGGGGTAGGATGTGAATTGAGCCAGCCAGGCATGCACTGTCCCTATCCGCCCGGCAGGCATTGAATCCGGGCATAATTAATGGTGATGGATCAGGTAAATAACTGCGCTGATTTCCAGGACTTGCCCAAGTGAGGCGCGGAGTAAGCGCAAGGCTTTTCGCATGGGGTGCTGGAGGTCGGAAG
>DHIR01000150.1:3951-4371 GCA_002403905.1 Mucilaginibacter sp. UBA4741 | reverse complement strand
ATATAAATTATAGCCAGTGAAAAAGCAACGTGGAAATACCCGAACCGGGCGGGTACACCTGAATTTAAACAGAAAATGTAAATGATGCCCCCTATATTAAAAATAAGTATGGCTAAACTGATTTTTCCAACCAATTTACCGGCGGCAGTATTTTCCGGGCCGTATTCAATATTGCTTGGAAACATCAATACAAACTGTGCAATAAATACCAGGATCACAATAATGTGTACCGATGCCTTATCGGCATTGTAGCCCATACTTTCGCCAATAATGGGAAGAATACTAAAGAAGCAAAGTCCTGATAAAAAAAACTTCCTGTTAGCTTTTAATACTCCGTAAAGGGTTAACAAGGTTAAAGCTCCACCAATAATGGTAAAGATTAATTCAACAGTTGAGTTCATAATTGGTTTAATTTTAAGG
>DHIR01000150.1:3403-3739 GCA_002403905.1 Mucilaginibacter sp. UBA4741 | reverse complement strand
TAAGGTTTAAAATAATATTGGTTGTGTAAAATTAAAAAATAAATTACTGATTTACAATATTTTATGAAAATATTTGAAAGGGTTGTTAAACAGCCAATGAGGCTTGAACGCGTATGGGTCAGGTGGGTTCAGGGTAGGTCACCCTGGGTCAGGTTGGTTCACCTCGGTCCAGGTGGTCCACCCCACCTAATCTTTAAATTAAAAAACATCTTTTTACTTTTGAAATAAAATGCTACATTTGCACCTCTTTTATTAGAAGAAGTATAACAGCAATGAAACCATCATAAGCAGCCAAAAGGCAATTAAAGCTTATGATAGCTTCATCACCGACAAAGA
>DHIR01000150.1:0-3172 GCA_002403905.1 Mucilaginibacter sp. UBA4741 | reverse complement strand
ATGAAAAAAGATCTGCATCCATCAAACTATAGATTAGTTGTATTTAAAGATATGTCAAACGACTATTCTTTTATCACTAAATCATGTATCGACACCCGTGAAATTGTAAAGTGGGAAGACGGTAACGAATATCCATTAGTAAAATTAGAGATTTCTCATACATCGCACCCTTTCTATACCGGTAAAATGAAACTGGTTGATACTGCTGGTCGTATTGATAAATTCCGTACACGTTATAACAAGTAATATCAACTTGTTAATAAAATATTTACCAGTCCCGGCTTTGCAGTCGGGACTTTTTTTATTTTTGCGCTATGGCAATTATCCTGTTTGACGATAGCGCACACCTATCGCTTCTACCATTAACCTACACTCGCCCGGTTGCCGACCTGCGCATTGGTATACTAACCATTGCCGAAAAGTGGGCCAAACACCTGGATACGACGTTTTCTTTCCAAACACAACCGTATTTACAAACTAAGTACCCGATAAAATTGGGGACAGATGACCTGTACATTAATGGTTCTGTTTGCCCGGACGAGGGCTTACTGGAAGCCATAGGTCAGTTAAAAACCGGCGAAGCATTAAAGCAAGGCGATTATTTAATTGCCGCTAAAGCTGCACCCGATGCAGATTTTAGCAAGGTTATTAACTACGATCCGTTTTTTATCTGCATAAAACATCCCGAGGATATTTTCAGCAAGAATGATATTGAGCTGCGAAAAGATTTTAAACTGCTCACCAAAGGCAGAACCAGTGCGGAAATTAGTTCGACCAATACCATCATCGGTACAGATTTTTTTGCCGAGGAAGGCGTTGAAGCCGAATGTTCTACATTTAATACAACCAACGGGCCAATTTATTTAGGTAAAAACAGCAGTGTTTGGGAAGGTACCCATATTCGCGGAGCTTTTGCGTTGTGCGAACATTCGCAAGTTAAGATGGGCGCTAAAATCTATGGCGCTACTACTATTGGCCCATATTCAAGGGTTGGCGGCGAGATCAATAACTCGGTTATCTGGGGTTATTCGTCCAAAGGTCATGACGGCTTTTTGGGTAACGCTGTACTGGGCCAGTGGTGCAATATAGGTGCCGATAGCAATAACTCCAACCTTAAAAATAACTATACTGAGGTTAAGTTGTGGGATTATACCTCACAGCGTTTCCGTAAAACCGGACTGCAATTTTGCGGGCTGATAATGGCCGATCATGCCAAATGTGGTATCAACACCATGTTTAATACAGGTACGGTAGTAGGGGTTAGTGCCAATATTTTTGGATCGGGCTATCCCCGTAATTTTGTGCCTGATTTTGCCTGGGGAGGCGCGCAGGGTTTCGAGGTGTACACCATCAAAAAAATGGTCGAGACCGCTAAGCTGGTGTACGAGCGCAGGGATGTGGAGTTTGACGAAATAGAGCAGGAAATATTAAAAACCGTTTTTGAATTAACGGAAAGCTTTAGACAAGTATTTTAATTAGTCGATAGTCCATGGTCGATAGTCCATGGTTGTCAAAATAACAATTATTACAATCACAAGCTATGGACCATCAACTATGGACCATGGTCTAACAAAAACCAATCATGAGAAAAAAAATTGTAGCCGGAAACTGGAAAATGAACTTAGATTATAACGAAGGTTTATCTTTGTTTTCTGAAGTTGTAAATATGGTAAAAGACGAAGCAACCGGCACGCAGGAAGTTGTAGTTTGCAGTCCGTTTATTCATTTACATAGCCTGGTTCAGTTGGCTAAAGGATCGGCTAAAGTTTCTATCGGTGCGCAAAATGCTCACCAGGCCGAGAGTGGTGCTTATACCGGCGAGGTATCAGCCAAACAGATCAAATCTGTAGGCGCTGCTTACGTTATTTTAGGCCACTCAGAGCGTCGCCAATATTTTGGTGAGAGCAATGAGCTATTGGCAAAGAAAACCGATACCGCGTTAGCTAATGACTTGAAACCGATATTCTGCATCGGCGAAACTTTACAGCAACGTGAAGCAAACCAACATTTTGATATCATTAAAAGCCAATTGGTTGAAGGTGTTTTCCATTTAGATGCAACGCAATTTGCAAAGCTGGTATTGGCTTATGAGCCGGTTTGGGCAATAGGTACGGGCGTAACCGCATCGTCTGACCAAGCGCAGGAGATCCACGCGTTTATACGCAAGGAAATCGCCGCTAAATACAGCCAGGCCGTTGCCGATGCCACTACTATTTTATATGGCGGAAGCTGTAACCCTAAAAATGCGTCCGAACTATTCGCCTGCGCGGATATTGATGGCGGCCTGATAGGTGGCGCTTCTTTAAAATCGCGCGATTTTACCGATATTGTAAAAGCTTTTAACTAAAGCTTAGTAATAAGTATCAAGTAGCTAGTATTAAGATCTATAAAACTATTTTCAAACAAAAATAATGTCTTCCTACTTGATACTAATTACTTGATACTTAAATGAAGTATTTAATTAAACTCATACTGCCCCCTTTATTTGCCTTTTGGACATTCGCCCTGTTTATAAAATACACGCCGTTTTTTCATCATGTTGATGGCTTGGGCAGCCTGGGCGAAGATTCGGTTTACGGCTTAATAGCTTACTATAAAATATTTGCCCCGGTACAGATCGCTATTGCTTTACTAACCCAGTTTTTAATAGCGATGCCGTTATGGAAAAAGATAGTAGCTAAGTCCAAAGCAGCCATAACTATTTTTAGCGTAATGCTGTTGGTTTGCTTGATATTGGCATTCGGTTTAGGCTATGTTATCTGGGATGCCACTACACCTATATCCCATTTAGTTAACATTGGCCTGTTTATGACCGGCGTACAACTGTTTTACTGGATAATAAACTTTTTATTACTATACCTGTTGGATTGGAAGGCGTTTAGAAAAACTGCTCCCACCGCAGAAACCGATAATTAACCATGAACTACTACGAGCTTCTTTTCACCACTATTACTACCGAAGATTACCAGCAGGATCTGTTAATTAACGCCCTGGGTGAAATTGGTTTTGATACGTTTGAAGAACTGGAGTTTGGCTTTAAAGCATATATCCCGGTTGATGATTTTAATGAGGAATTGATAAATGAAACGTTATTGCCTTACCGGGATATGTTTACGTTTAGTTATGAGGTAACACTAATCCCCCAAAAAAACTGGAACGAAGTATGGGAAAG
>DHIR01000046.1 GCA_002403905.1 Mucilaginibacter sp. UBA4741 | reverse complement strand
CCGACCTGTTGCCCCTACGGGGCATGATTGGCATAATAAATAATTGCCCCGTAGGGGCAACAGGTCGGTAGAAAAAGTATATAATAAGAATATTGCGCCGTAGGTGCAACACTTAACAAAGCGATTATTCCAACGGCTTGAAAACATATCGGTCATCATATTCAATTTCAAAATGCTCAAGAAACTGTTTGTATTCTTCTAAGAATGTCTTTTTACGATGATGCTCTTCCTGATTTTCAATATACGCTGCCACTGTTTTTATCTGCGATCGCGAATACGAAAAAGCACCGTAACCTTCTTGCCAACTAAACTTCGATTTAATAAAACCTTGCTTATTCAACCATTCAGACGACTCACCTTTTACCAATCTCATTAAATCAGATAACGATTGGTCGGGCCTAAATCCAAAAAACAAATGCAAATGATCGGGCATACTATTTATTGCTATCATTTTATGCCCGTTGTTTTGTACAATTCCCGTAATATATTGGTTCAATCTTTCTTTCCAGGCAGGTTCAATAAGTGATTGCCGAAACTTAACAGCCATAATACATTGAATGTGTATTTGTGAATAGGTATTAGCCATTAATTTTTAGATTTTCTTCAACAACTTCCTGCTCGCCACCAACACCACAGGCAATCCAAAACAAATCATCAACACTACTGCGTTAATAATAATGCCGCTTGGCTTGCTCGGGAACTTGCCGATTTTGCTCATCGGCACAACAATTAAATTCATGATGACCCAGGCGGTGCTGCCATATAGAACAGCCAGAACATATTTATTTTTTACTGCCGATATGCAAGTCGGGTAGGACAGATAAAATATGGTGGTAAATTAGGTATGCAAAGCAATAGTGGAACAGCGCACCAAAAACTATCATTTCGGGCCCGCCGGCAAATGCGGCTTTACCGAACAATGCATTGGCTATATACCTGAAAATGGTTTCGGCACCTAGTTTCCAATTAAGCAGTATGGCAGATGTGCCGTCCATTGTACCGGTTAATAATCCTAACCAAAGTATGGTTGGTAAAGCATTGCTTCTGAAGTTGTTGGTTGAGGCCATAGATCAAATATAAAATATTTTGATCTGTTTATCCTTTAACTAAACTTTCGCCTTCTATCTTTTTTTGGAGTTCTAAAATAGCGCCGATCAATGCTTCTGGGCGCGGAGGACAACCTTGTACGTAAACATCAACAGGAATAACCCGGTCAACACCTTTTACTACATGATAACCATGCTGCCAATACGGCCCGCCGCAGTTGGAGCATGACCCCATTGATATAACATATTTTGGCTCGGGCATTTGCTCATATAAGCGTTTAATACGTTCGGCCATTTTAAAGGTAACGGTGCCTGCAATAATTATAACATCGGCTTGACGGGCCGATGGGCGCGGGAATACACCCAGCCTATCCATGTCGTAAGTTGACGCGTACGATCCCATCATTTCTATCGCGCAGCAAGCTATACCAAACCCCATGGGCCATAATGATGATAGCCTTGACCAGTTTAACAGGTCATTTAATTTGGTGACTACTACGCCGCCGCCTTCGCTGTTTATATCGTTACTCATCGGCTGGTTTTTTAAAGGTAGGCTTAAACATGGGTTTGCGTATAGGTGCCGATTCCGCAGTTGCAGCTGTAGGAGTAACAACACTAGCAACTAACGCCGGTTCTAACGCAAACTCACGTACTTTAAATACACTTTGCTCTGCGTTTATTTGCTCATATAATGATGCCGGGATGTTTGTATTGGTAGTAGGTACTACCGGTTTTGGCTTTATCCAGTCCAGATCGCCTTTAACCCAAACATATATAAGGCCCAATATCAATATCCCCAGGAAAATAAACATTTCGGCTAACGAGAACCAGCCCCAGCGTGCATCGGCAGCAATAATTTCATGGCTGCCAAATACGGTTGCCCACGGGAAAATGAATACCATCTCCACATCAAACAACAAAAATATTAGGGCGATAACATAAAAACGCGAGTTAAAGGGCAGCCACGCGTTGCCTGTTGGTTCCTCGCCGCATTCGTATGATGTTAGCTTTTCGGGAGTGGGGTTATTGGGTGCAATTAGTCGGTTTAAAAAAAATATCAGGCCTACAAGGATAATTCCTGTAATTAAAAAGATAAGTATCTTTCCAAATTCTGATATTTGCGAAACTTCAGCCATGCCTGCAAATTTAATAAAACAAACAGATTTTGATGCTATAATTATTGGCGGAGGCGCCTGCGGGTTAATGTGCGGCGTACAAGCCGGATTTTTAGGCAAACGTACCCTTATTTTAGAGAAAAACGACCAGGTTGGCACCAAAATATTAATAAGCGGCGGGGGCAGGTGTAATTATACCAACCTGTATTCCTCACCCAAACAATTTATTTCGCAAAACGAACATTTCAGCAAATCGGCCTTCGCGCAGTGGACGGTTGAAGATACAGTTAGCTTTTTTGAAACCTATGGCATTGAGGGGAAAGAAAAAACGCTGGGGCAGCTTTTCCCGGTAAGTAATAAGGCTAAGGATGTAGTGAAGGTTTTTACTGATCTATGTGATGACTTAGGCCAGCAAATATGGTGCTGCACCGACGTTAAAGCGATTGAAAAAACGGAAGATGGTTTTAATGTGTTGCTGGAACTAAATGGCCGGAACGAAAAATTAACTACCCCAAAAGTGGTAATAGCCGCGGGAGGCCTGCCCATCCAAAAAATGGGAGCGACTGATTTTGGCCTGCGCACCGCCCGCAAATTCGGACTTGAAATTATTGATACCGCCCCGGCTTTAGTGCCGCTTACCATTACCGGCAAAGACCAGCAGTGGTACGAACAGCTATCAGGCAGCAGTATTTTTTGCAGGGTATGGAACGACAGGGCCAGCTTTGAGGAAAATATTTTATTTACCCATTGGGGATTAAGCGGCCCGGCGATATTGCAAATATCATCCTATTGGAAAGCTGGTGAGTTTATTTTTATCGACCTGCTGCCGCATGAAAATATTACGGAACTGGTACTGCAGGAAAGAGAAATAAACGGTAAAAAGACTTTGCTGAATTACCTTTCGGGTTTATACACCCGCAAATTTGCGGAAGCATTGAGCGGTTATTTACCTGTTGATAAAAACATTGCATCGCTAAATAAAAACGACCTGGAAAATATGAATAGCCTCATACACACTTTTAAGGTAAAACCCGCAGGGGATAAAGGTTATGATAAGGCCGAAGTTATGCGCGGTGGTGTATCAACTGATGAACTTTCCTCTAAATCATTAGAAGCTAAAAAAGTGCCCGGACTATTTTTTGGCGGCGAATGTGTTGATGTTACCGGCTGGCTGGGCGGCTATAATTTTCAATGGGCCTGGGCCAGCGGGTTCGTTATTGCACAGGGGTTGTGATTAGAGATTAGAGATTAGAGATTAGTTTGATTTGGATAGCTATGTATTTATTAACTAAGTACTTAGTAGCTTTTTGATGTATTATGATCTTGATAAAATAACCAGATAAACATATAAAAATTGCACAAACTAATCTTTAATAACTAATCTCTAATTAACTAATC
>DHIR01000169.1 GCA_002403905.1 Mucilaginibacter sp. UBA4741 | reverse complement strand
GGCATAAATATAAATAAATTTTCAAAGTGCAAGTATTAAAACAAATATTATTGCATTTTTTTTAAACATTTATATATAAATGTTACTTATAATTTTAGTTGCCGGGTACTTCTTCTTCCTCAAGTAACTGCTTTTCATACAGTTCAAAGTAGGTTCCTTTGTGTTGCATAAGGTATTCGTGGTTGCCTTGTTCAATAATTTCGCCGTTATCCATCACCAATATTTTATCGGCATTTTTTATGGTTGATATCCTATGCGCAATAATAATATTTGTTTTACCCTGCATAATATATCCCAGGTTTTGCAATATTTCTTCCTCTGTCCGGGTATCAACCGCCGACAGGCAATCATCAAAAACCAATATCTGCGGATGCTTAACAATAGCCCGAGCTATAGATATCCGCTGCTTTTGCCCGCCCGATAAAGTAATGCCGCGTTCGCCTATCAGTGTTTCAAAACCCTTATCCAACTCTATAATATTATTATAAACAGCGGCATCCTTAGCGGCTTGCTCAACTATGGGCATATTTAATACATCGGCACTAAAAGCGATGTTATTAGCAATAGTGTCCGAGAATAAAAATACTTCCTGCGGTACAAAACCAATTTGCGCGCGATAACCTTCCAGGTTAAGCAGTTTTACAGGCTCATTATCAATTAATATTTCGCCGCCGGTAGTATCATACATCCGCAGCAATAAATTAGCAATGGTTGATTTACCCGAACCGGTACGCCCTATAATAGCCACCATTTCGCCTGGATGAGCTGTGAATGATGCACTTTTTAATGCTTGTATGCCGGTATCGGGATAAATAAATGATACATTTTTAAACTCGATCAAGCCGTTGATAACCCTTTTGGGTACATCAGGCGATATGATCTCGGGTTCCTGGTGCAAGAACTCATTAATGCGTTTTTGTGAAGCCGTGGCCCGCTGAATTAATGATGTTACCCAACCCAGCGCCATTACCGGGAAGGTAAGCTGGTTAAGGTAAACCAAAAACTCGGCAATATTACCCGGGGTGATGGTGCCCTTCATTACCTCAATACCGCCAATAAATATGGTAATAACGTTACTAAGGCCAACCAACAACAACATGGTAGGGTAGAAGGCGGCTTGCACCTTTACCAGTTCCATAGAGTGCATTTTATAATCGTCACTTTCCAACGCGAATTTTTCACGGACAGAACTTTCGCGCACATACGATTTCATGATACGGATACCAGAGAAATTTTCCTGCACAAAGCTGGATAGGGCCGATAACCGCTCCTGTATTTTCTCGCTGCGGAAGTTTATAATGTTGTTTACATAATAAATAATAACCGCCAATATGGGCAGCGGCAATACAGAAAATACAGCCAACCTAACATTAACCGTAAGCATGGCGTAAATAACCAGCACAAAAAGCACCACGGTATTGATGGTGTACATAATGCCCGGCCCCAGGTACATACGTACACGGCTCACATCCTCGGTTACCCGGTTCATCAGGTCGCCGGTGTTATGGCGGCGGTAAAAGGCCAGGGATAGATCCTGGTAATGACTATAGATCTCGTTCTTCAGATCATACTCTATATGGCGCGACATGAGGATGATAGTTTGTCGCATAAAAAATAAAAACAAACCCCTTATCAGCGATAGCACCAAAACTAAAACGCCAAACAATAATAAGCTCGATCCAAAAATATCATAGATCATGCTCTGGCGGTTAAAGCCTGCAAATAGTTGGTAGGTGCCGATATTCTCGGTAACCAGGTCAAACGCTACACGGATAACCTGCGCGGGCAGCACACTAAAAATATTAGATATAATAACAAACACCACACCCGGTATAAGGTGCCAGCGATATTTAACGAAGAATTTATTTAGATAAGCGAGATCTTTCATAATTCATAGTCAGAAAGTCCGATAAGTCCGGATGTCCGTAAGCAAAAATACAGTAAATGGATTTGATTTTTAAAGAAAGTTCCTAGTTACACTACCGAAAAATCAAGCGTTGGTATTGTATTGCTCAATAAATTTAAGGAAGTCATTTATTTCTTTATTAGCAATGTTCTCTTTCTCACTTTTATCAAAGATTGTAAGTAAATAAACCGTATTATCTACGATTTAAAAACAGGTGATAATTCGGGCGCCACCCGATTTGCCTTTCCCTTTACTTGAAATAGCCATGCGGATTTTGTAGCACTCGTTACCAAGTGAAGTGCCTTGAGAAGGGTTTTCTTGGAGAGATCTTAAAAGCAATGAAAAATCTGTTTTAAGCGATGGGAACTTTTTAGCCAAACGTTTAAGCTCTTTTTGAAATTTAGGTATGAATTTAACCTTATAGTTCATTTAGTAGCTCATCAGCGTCACGCGCCTCAATTTTTCCAGCAAATACCTGATTTAATTCATCAACAGCAACCTTTAAGTCTTCTAGCACTTTGGCCTTATAAGGCGAAAGCGGCTTGGTTTTTACGTAAGGTAAGTCATTCAGCAATGCCATTAAGATTGCTGCCTTACTTTCTTTAACTTCTAACACAAATTTCATATTAACAAAAATACAAAATTATTATGATCTTCTATCTCGCAATTCAAATTGCAACAATAAAAACAACCTAATTCGCTTTTAACTTAAAAAACGCCAACTCCTCCCCATTTCTCACCAAATCACCCTCACGTTTTAATCCCGCTTTTTCAAGTACACGTTGCGAGCCTATGTTTTCTAAAGTAGTAACCGCTACAATTGCGGTTATAGTAGTATCTGCAAACGCATGTTCAACCATTGCTATAGCCATTTCGGTACCAATGCCTTGTCCCCAGTATTTTTGTTCCATGCTATAACCTAACTCTAATATTGTCGGGTCATCATTAAAAGGGCGTAGCAGGCAACTGCCAATAAACTCGGTAGTGGTTGGGTCAAACATCCCCCAAATGCCTGCTGTTTTGGTTACAGGGTATTGGCTTAAAGCATTGTTAAATATGTTTATACGCTCCTCACGGCTTCTTTTTGGTAGATAAAGTGCAACCTTTTCATCCGTAAAATGGGCGAGGTAAGTTTCTATTTCTTCGGGTAAAAATTCACGTATTGTTATTCGGGGCGTTCGTGTAATAATGCTCATGCATCAAATATAAATTTATTTTTTAGCTCCCCCGTAGCGATGGGTTTTAAACCCATCGCTACATTTACCTATTAAAAACCTTTGTTGCGTAAAAAAAATAGCTACTTTTGTTGCGCCTTAATAACAATACATGCCGATCACAAAAGCCACCGATTCGATTTTTAGCCAGCTGGAAGACTGCGGGCATAAAAAAGTTGTTTACTGTAGCGACCCCGATACCGGCTTAAAAGCAATCATAGCAATACACAATACTATATTGGGCCCTGCTTTGGGCGGTATCCGTATGTGGACTTATAAAACCGAAAACGAAGCTCTTGCTGATGTTTTGCGTCTTTCAAGGAGTATGACTTATAAGGCAGCCATATCAGGCCTTAACCTGGGTGGCGGCAGCGCGGTTATTATTGGCGATTCGCGCAAGGACAAAAATGAAGCACTGATGCGTAAGTTTGGCCGCTTTGTAAAAAATTTTAATGGCGAGTTTATTGCCGGCGAAGATGTAGGCACCAATCCGCGCGATATGGAGTATATCCGTATGGAAACCGAGCATGTTGCCGGTTTGCCCGAAAGTATTGGCGGCAGCGGCGACCCGGCCCCAATTGCAGCAATGGGTGTTTTTATGGGTATCAAAGCATCCGTAAAAGAAGTTTTTGGTACAGATAGTTTAACTGGTAAATCGGTTATCGTACAAGGCATAGGCCACGTAGGCGAAAACCTGGTAAAGTTGCTGCGCGATGAAAATGTAAAAGTTTATATAAGCGATATTGACGAGGATCGCACACGGCAGATATCAAAAAAATATGGTGCCGAAGCCATATCTAACAATACCATTTTTGATATTGATGCCGATATTTATTCGCCATGCGCGTTGGGTGGTACCATTAATACAGAAACTATAAACAAGCTTAAATGCGCTATTATAGCAGGCTCGGCCAATAACCAGTTGGAAGATGAAGATATACACGGACAATTATTATTGGACAAAGGCATAATATTTGCCCCGGATTACGTTATAAACGCAGGTGGGGTTATTAACTGCTACTCGGAACTGATGGGCTTTACAAAAAAGCGCTCATTACAGCTAACCGAAAATATTTATGAGGCAACACGCAATGTTTTAAAACTTTCTAAAGCAGAAAGCATTTCTACCATACTGGCTGCAAACAAAATTGTTGAAAAACGTATTACAGACATTAACAAAGTAAAATCTAGCTATTAAAATAAATCACAAACAGGATTCATTCCTAAATCGTTCTTACAAAAATGTTAAACAGAAGGCACCTACGGGTAAAAGTATTACAGTCATTATACGCATTTCATCAAACTGATGCGGTTAATATTAAACAGCAGGAAAAAAACTTATTGCAAAGTATAGACCAGGTATACGAAATGTATATTTGGATGCTATCCCTGATATCAGAAGTGGTGGGCTATGCCGATATAGATGCCATAGACAGGGCACACAAACATTTACCTACTGCCGATGATTTGAATGCCAACCTTAAAATACTCACCAATAGGTTTGCCATATCTTTAAACCAAAATAAAGAGTTTTTAGCCGGTATAAAAAAATATAAGGTAGAGTGGACATTTGAGCCCGAGTTGGTTAAAACACTATTTACCAATCTTAAAGCCGCACCTGAGTATGCCGAATACCTGCAGAAAACAGGCGATACCATCCAGACGGATAAGGATATCATTAAATTCATTTTCAAAAAAATTATTCTAAAATCAACCCTGGCCGACCAGGTTTTTGAAGAGAAGTTTATTTTTTGGCCGGTTGATAAAGATGTATTACAAGCGCTGATAGCTAAAACATTTAAAAACTTTGCTTTTGATGAGCCGGTAAAAAACAAACTGGCCGAGGTAACCGGTAACTGGGAAGAGGATAAAGAATTTATTGTTAAGTTATTAGAAACTTCGGTACGTTACGATAAAGATTACCAGGCGCTAATAAGCGCCAAAACCCAAAATTGGGAACCAGAGCGTATTGCCATGATGGATACTTTGTTAATGAAAATGGCTATTGCCGAATTTGTTAACTTTGCGTCAATCCCGGTTAAGGTTACCATTAATGAGTACCTGGAGATATCAAAAGAGTTTAGTACGCCAAAAAGCAATTCGTTTATTAACGGTATATTAGACAAGATTTTATTTGAACTAAAAGCCGAAAAGAAAATTAATAAAACAGGTAGAGGATTAATTGAATAACAGCATGAAAAAACTGATTTTAAGCTTATTTATGGCAAGCGCGTTAATGGCTTGCAATCAAACAAACAAAAAAACTGTAGTAGTTACTACCGATGGATCTGACATTAGGTATGAAAAAGACAGCTATGATTTTGGTAAAATAAAACAAGGCGAAAAGGTGTCGCACCGCTTTACGTTTACCAATACAGGTAAATCACCACTCATCATAACCAACGCAACAGCATCATGCGGGTGTACTACGCCAATATGGCCTAAAAAACCGGTAATGCCGGGCGACACAGCTTCAATAGCCGTAACGTTTAACAGTGCCGGTAAATCAGGCTTACAAGATAAATTAATAACAGTTACCGCAAACAGCCAGCCGCCACAAAGCATTGTGCATTTAATTGGCGAAGTACTTACAAAATAATAAATTAAAATGATAGCAACTATTTTACTACAAGCCAGCGGGCCGTTGGGCAGTTTTGGCTCAATTTTGCCACTAATACTAATCGTTATAGTGTTTTATTTCTTTATGATCCGTCCGCAAATAAAAAAGCAAAAAGATCAAAAGAACTTTGTTAACGATTTAAAAAAAGGCGACAAGATCATCACTACATCCGGTATGCACGGTAAAATTATTGAAGTTGCTGATGCAACCTTTTTAATTGAAACGGAAGGCGGACACAAACTTCGTTTTAATAAATCGGCAATATCTTTAGATGACTCAAAGACTTTAACTACGCCGGTTTCAACTAAATAAGGTAAAGGTTCAAAGCATAAAGCTGCAGGCTTTTATACAGAATAAATATTAACAAAGCGGAAAGAAAAGCAGCATAGCTTTTACCTTTCCGCTTTCGGCTTTTAGCTAAATAATATGGCCATAATAAAACTATCAGTAACAGAACGTAGGCGGGCATCGGCATTTATTACGTGCCTGGTGCTGGCGCTTTGTGCCTGGATAGTTGTTACCTTGTCAAACTCTTATAATTATAGCGTAAAGGAGATACTCACCTTTAAAAATGCGCCGCTAAAACGGGCATTTCATTCATTGCAATCTGATACGGTTAATGTTACCGTAAAGGGCAGTGGCTGGCAAATGCTGCTTTCAAGAATAAACGAGCAGAACCACATAATTAAGGTTGATTTGAGTAAGTTGGATAGCGAGGCCTATGTAGTATTGAGCGCGCAGCTGGCAGAAATTAACTCGGAAAAAGCGTTGGATAATCAAATAACCGCTATCACGCCTGATACGCTTTATTTTGATTTTACAAATCGCAGTGTGCGCCGTGTGCCGGTGCAATTGGTAAAATCAGTAAAATACCGGCAACAGTACACCCAATCTGGCGATGTGATAATTAAGCCGGCGTATGTTACCATAAGTGGCCCTAGTAATCGTATTGATAAGATAAAATATTGGCGTACAGACTCGTTATCACTAAAAAATATTGGTGAAAATGTGAGCACACAAATTAACCTGGAAGCATCTGCCGAAGGTAATATCAGCATATACCCTAAAACAGTACAGGTAAATATCCCGGTTGATGAGTTTACCGAAAAGACCCTGGAGTTACCGGTTAAGCTGGTTGGTAATGTTGATTTTTTTAATGTGAAGGTATTCCCGCAAAAGGTAAAAGTAACTTTTACAACCTCGTTAAACAGATATACCGATATTGATGAAGAGTTTTTTGAAGCTCAGGCCGATCTTAACTTATGGCGCGTATATGGTTATAACACATTGCCTGTTAAAGTTACCCGGCTGCCTGCCTATTGTAAAATTGTAAATGTCGAACCCCGCAATATTGATTTCATTGTTAAGAAGTAATGCTTAAAATAGGTATCACCGGTAATATAGGCAGCGGTAAAACTACGGTTAGCAAAATGTTCGAGGTATTGGGCATCCCTGTTTTTTATGCAGATGCCGCTGCTAAAAATATAATGACTACCGACCCTGTATTAATAGCAGATATAAAAAAGACCTTTGGCGATGCCGCTTACCTGGCTGATGGCAATCTTGACCGTAAATACATAGCTAACATTGTTTTTAATGATGATAAAGAACTGGCAAAGTTAAACGCACTAACGCACCCTGCTGTTTTTAGAGCATTTGATGCCTGGGTGGCCGATATTAAAAATGTGCCTTACGTAATAAAAGAAGCTGCTTTGTTGTTTGAAAGCACATCTTACAAAATGTGCGATTATTCATTATTGGTTACAGCGCCCTTAGAACTGCGAATAGACCGCGTAACCAAACGCGACCACATAACCCACCCCCAAGTTGAAGCGCGTGAAGCCAAACAGTTTACAGAAGCCAAAAAGCGTGAGTTGGCCGATTATATAATTGAGAACGATGAAAGCAAACTATTAATACCGCAGATATTGGAATTGCATGAAGCGTTTTTACAGTTATCAACCCCATAAAATAAATAAAACATGTCATTTCGAGTATAGCGAGAAATCTATACATTGAAAAGTAGCCGAGTGTATGGATTTCTCGCTATGCTCGCAATGACATGGTCTTTTAATATGACCATACTGGACGACTTTATCCTTATCAACGCCAACGGTATCTACTGTAAATACGGTGATTTTTACCTGGACCCGCAGCAGCCTGTACAAACAGCCGTAATATCGCATGCCCACGCAGACCATGCCGTAAGCGGCAATAAAGACGTTTACGGCACCCGGCCAACGCGCGAGTTTATGCATTTGCGGTACCATCGGTCGGCGGCGCAGGTGTTTAATATTGTCGGCTACAATCAGCCATTTACCATAAAAGGAGTTAAAATAACTTTTGTATCTGCGGGACACATGCTGGGTTCGGCAATGGTGCTGATGGAATATGAAAGCGCGAGCTATTTATATACCGGCGATTATAAAATACAGCCCGATGCTACCTGCGACCCTATTGAATGGGTTAACGCGGATGTATTGATAACAGAAAGCACTTTTGCCGATCCGAAAATAATTCATCCCGACCCAGTTGAGGAGATAAAAAAACTGAATGGTATTAAAAGTAATATCCTGCTGGGGGCCTATGGCTTAGGTAAGAGCCAGCGCTTGATCAGGATGATAAATGACCATGCTCCGCAGAAAAAGGTGTTGGTGCATTATAAAATCATGCCCATTAACCAAATATATGAGCAGGCAGGCTTTAAGCTGGGTAAACACCAGATATATGGCCGAAAACTGATGAAGGCGCAGGATGAGTTTGTATATATTGTGCCGCCTTTTACGTTTAACAGTTATATAAAAGCTACCGGGGTGAAACGGTTGTTTGCATCGGGCTGGAAGAATTTGCAGGTTAATAAAGAGGATACACTGTTTATATCAGACCATGTAGATTGGAACGATATTTTAGAGGCTATTAGGCTGGTTAACCCCAAACAGGTTTGGACGCTACATGGCAACGGCTATCATTTAAAAGCCCATTTAGGAAAAGATATATTAGTTAAATTGCTTAATTAAACCGGCAATGGAAGAAAATATAGATTACTATATTAATGAGGACGGCAACTTTGTTTTTACAGAAGTTTACCATTTAAAACGTGGTTATTGCTGCCAAAATAAGTGCAAGCATTGCCCTGGAATTTCGGAAAAACCGACGAAGAGATTAAATCACGGAAAAAATAAAGATATTTGCATCCTTGAAGTAATATAAGCTATGCGAATAGACGACGAAATACAAAGTTCAAAGTTTGAAGATAACTACCAAAAGGCGGTTATCAACATCGCGTACACCGATGGGTGGTTAAAGAATACCTTTAACTGCCATTTTGAAAAACATAATTTAACGCAACAGCAATTTAATATTTTGCGCATATTAAGAGGTCAGTACCCCAAACCGGCTACTGTTAATCTGCTAAAAGAACGCATGATAGACAAGATGAGCGATGCCTCACGCATTGTTGATCGTTTGGTGCAAAAGGATATGATAACCCGCTGTACCAACAATAAAGATAGGCGCGCCGTTGATATCCGCATCAGCGATAAGGGACTGGAAACCCTGGCCACCATGGATGCCGAATTTAAAACCAAAGATTTTATAAAAAATAATCTCACCTCCGAAGAAGCCGCGCAGCTAAGTGACCTGCTGGATAAGTTGAGAGGGTAGAGTGATGTCGGATTTCGGAATTACGATTTCGGAGTTATTTACTAGACTTAGAAGTTTTTAAAACTAAGTCTGACACTTGGTATTACGCTAAATTCAATTGCCAGGACACACCAAATTTATCACTCACCCAACCAAATTTCTTACTGAATCCATAACTGCCCAATGGCATCATGGCGCTGCCGCCATCTGTTAACGCGGCGTATGCCTGCTCAATTTCGTTGTCATCATCGCAATTAACAAAGATGGATATGGCCGGGGTAAAGGCAAACGCGTGTTTTACGGCGCTGTCAATAGCCATAAACTCCTGCCCGTTTAGACTAAAAGTGGCGTGTGTTACCGTGCCCTCGGCACCAGGGCCGTTCTTACCGTAACGTGTTATATTTAATATCGATGAATTTTTAAAGAGGGTGGTATAGAAGTTTATCGCTTCCTCGGCCTTACCCTCGAACATTAAAAAGGTGGTGAACTTTTGCATAGTTTTAGTCTTTTAATTTCACCATACATAGCATATCCTTTTGGTTAATGTATTCCTCAACACAATAACCCTGGGGGTCAATATCCGGTTGAGAGGTTAGCAGGTTAAACGCTTTTTCTATAGCCGGAATATCTTTCATAAAATCATGTATGATCAAGCTAATATACTTTCCTTTTTTCAAGATAAGCGTTTCCAACTTTAATTTTTCACCTTCGCCCGGTTCCAGTTCTTCGGCAGATGCTCTATAAACTATTTGCCCGCCGTTTTCTGGACGCGATAGGCCAAAGTATCTCCTGTCTGTTGTAAATGGAATCAATGTATGTAGTTTCTGATGCGCGGCCAGCACACCATCGGGGAATGAACTGGCAGTTATATACATTGCAGTAATGTCTTTATCAAATATTATTGTTTCCATAGCTATTGATTAAATGATTTATTCAAATGTAGGCTATGAATGGAATAAAAGTAGCGGCAGGAAGGGACAATTTAGGGTGGTGTTTGAGACAAGTTACAGATTGTCAGTAAACCACCTATAAAACCCTTCGAACGCTATGCGCCATTGTTTCTCATCGTGTTTGCCGCCTTTAATAACTAGGGGCGCGGGTACATTTTTTATGCTGAAGTTTTTTTGGAGCAGAATAGTATCCATCCGGTTTACATAACCTATTTCGTTTCCTTCGGCATCACCGCAGGCTAAAAAGAATTTAGATCTGGGATTGATGGGCTGTTTAGCGATAGCATCAAACGCGCCAGCCGCCTACCAAAATGCCGGCGAAAATACACCCGCCACACCAAATATATTACTATACCTTGCCGCGATATACATGGTAATTAAACCACCCATAGAACTACCAACAACAACCGAGTATTTAGGGCCCTTTTTAGTACGATAATTAGAATCGATATATGGCTTTACAACTTTGGCCACATAGTGGGCATATATAACGCCCTCATTGTTGGTTAAGTATGGGTTATATTCATTCATCCGGTTAGTACTATTCCCCGAATGTATGGCAACAATAATGCATTGCTTGTCGGCGGGCATCAGGTTCACTAACGAGTCGGCATACCAGTTATTGCCATCTTTAGCGCCTTTAATAAATGCACTCTGGCCATCCTGCATATAAATTACAGGATATTTTTTATGTGATGTAGTGTAGCTTTTAGGCAGATAGATAAGTATAGTACGTTGCCTTTTTAACTGTGGAATAGGCAGTTTAACGTCTTCGTATAAAGCTTTTGAGGTATCAGGTTGTTGGGCGTAAAGGTTGTTTGAGGATAACAATACCCTAGTAATAATTAATATAAGCGTTATTCTAAATTTCATGCTTGGAGTTAACTATTATTCGCCCGATGCTTCTAATATAGTTTGTAAAAGTGTTGGCGACACCCTGAAATCTGTCAATTTTATTTTTTCAAAGTAAGGTTTTAGCATTTGTATGATTCCTTGTTGTTTGGCTAATATCAAAACACCTAAAGTTCCTGTATATTTTAGATTTAATTGTGATGCCAGGTTTCTCCCTTTCAAGTCATCTAATATTAGTAAAGGCGATGATAATTCCATTGCAAGGGCGATTGCACTTGCTTCACCAATATCTACCTTTTCTGCATAATAGGCTAGTAATTTTCTATCACTTACGGATCGTACTTGTATCCACTTGGGTAATGGCTTGCCAAATTCGTGAGCAATTTCTGTAGTAGTAAGGATATTAGAATAAAGTTTATTCAGAATTGGAAACGCGTCAATTTTATCGAGAAGAATAAAACAACTGGTGTCAGTAATTACTGCATACTCATTTTGAAATTCGTGCAACATCAGCCATTACATCTTCAAAAGAATAATTAATATAATTAACGCCATAATCGGCCAAAATATCTGCAAAGGTTTGCTTTGTTAAGCCGGCCATCTCTGCTGCCTGGCCTAATGATAGTTTGCCAGACTCATACAATTTAGCTGCTAAAAAACGTACAGTATCGCTATGGTTTTCTTCCAAAAAATCAGGAACCTCAAGTGTTATTGTAGTCATGCCGTTAAATATTTAATAATATAAATATACGCAATAATTTATGAAAGCTTAAAACTGGGCCAATACTTCCAAAATACCCACCCAAACAAAAGCCCCACCAACGTGCCATAAATTGCTCCTGCGGTTACATCAATAGGGTAATGCACTCCAACATACACCTGTGCAAAACAAATAGCCGCTGCCCATAATAATGTTGCAGGCAATACCCATTTATAGCGTTTATAAAACACTATGGATAAAAACACAGCTATGGCAAAATGGTCGCTGGCGTGAGTAGAGGGGAAACTATAACCCGTACCGCACGGCACACGGCTTACTATGGTTGCCGCCATAGCTGGGTCATTGCAGGGGCGTACCCGTTTATAAAATGATTTAATGATAGTAGCGCTGCCAAAATCAGCCACGGCAAACGTTAACCCCAGTAATACAATTATAATTGCGCCCTGCTTTTTATATCGCCAAAGGCAAAAAATAAAAATGAAAACATATAAGGGTATCCATACCAACCGGTTGCGCAAAATGGGCATCAGCACGTCAAAAAACGCATTGCCAAAGTCGTGATTTATGATGTGGAACAAGTGCCGGTCTAGTTGCAGCAGGTAATCGGGCATGGTGTTTAAAGTAAAGTGTAAATATAAACTAAGATTCGTAGGATTTAAGGATTTTAAGATAATAGGTAGATATGGTTTATTTAAGCAGTTTTAAAATCAAGAAATCATCAAATCCTAGAAATCAAGGTTCAGACAACTCGGATAAAATCCTTACTTTTGCCTTATAATTAATAGTAAGAATTTTGACACTAATAAAATCAATTTCGGGTATACGCGGCACCATTGGAGGTGCGGCCGGCGATGGTTTAACACCATTGGATATTGTAAAATTTACTTCGGCTTATGGCGCCTGGGCCGTTAAAAAAACCGGCATAAAAAAGATTGTTTTGGGTCGTGACGCGCGTATTTCGGGCAGCATGGTAAATAATCTGGTTACGGGTACCTTAATGGGTTTGGGTATTGATGTAATCGATATTGGCCTGTCTACAACCCCAACGGTTGAAATTGCAGTGCCTTTAGAAAAAGCTGCCGGAGGTATTATCCTTACCGCAAGCCATAACCCAAAACAATGGAACGCCCTTAAATTATTAAATGCTGATGGCGAATTTATTAATGATGCCGATGGTAAAGAGGTTTTAGAAATTGCCGAAAGCAGTGATTTTAGCTATGCGGATGTTAACGCTTTAGGCAAAGTAAGATTTGATGATACGTACCTGCAAAAACACATAGACCAAATATTGGCCCTGCCTTTGGTTGATGTTAATGCTATAACCAAGGCCAATTTTAAAGTTGTAATTGATTGCGTAAACTCTACCGGCGGTATATTTGTACCTGCTTTGCTGGAAGCATTAGGTGTAAAAACTGTATATAAATTATTTTGTGAGCCTGATGGCGAGTTCCCGCATAACCCGGAGCCATTGCCTGAAAACTTGGTAGCGCTGTCTAAAGAGGTTTTAAGCAAAAATGCCAGTTTAGGTATAGCTGTTGATCCGGATGTTGACCGTCTTTGCTTTGTTTGCGAGGATGGTAATATGTTTGGCGAGGAATACACACTTGTTGCTGTTGCTGATTATATATTGAAAAACAATAAAGGCAATACAGTTTCAAATTTATCATCAACTCGTGCCCTGCGCGATGTTACCGAGCAAGCTGGTGGCGAATACCATGCCGCCGCTGTAGGCGAGGTGAATGTGGTTAATAAAATGAAAGAAGTAAACGCAGTTATAGGTGGCGAAGGTAACGGCGGAGTGATTTATCCTGAACTCCATTATGGCCGTGACGCTTTAGCCGGTATAGCTTTGTTTTTAACGCACCTGGCTAAATATGGTAAGTCGATATCGCAATTACGCAAATCATACCCAGGCTACTTTATCTCAAAAAATAAGATCACACTTACACCCGAGATGGATATTGATGCCTTGTTGTTAAAAGTTGAGGATAAATATAAAGATCAGCCACATTCAACTATCGACGGGCTTAAAATAGAGTTTGATAAACAATGGGTACATTTGCGCCGTTCGAACACGGAGCCGATAATCCGTATCTACTCCGAAGGTGATTCTGAAACTGTAGCCAACAATTTGGCTAATAAGATTATTGCGGACATAAAGGAGATTTTACAATTGCGCTAAATTATTGGATTATTGAATTAATGAATTATTGATTTGTCAGTTAATTCAATAATTCAATAATTCAATAACTCAATAATTAATTAACTGATGAGGGTATACCTTGATAATGCTGCAACAACACCGTTGGATGCAGAGGTGATGAAAGCTATGTGTACGGTAATGGAGAACAATTACGGTAATCCATCATCTATTCATGCGCATGGCCGCGAAGCGAGAGCACTGATTGAGAAATCGCGCAAAACAATAGCTAACCTGCTGCATACTTCGCCTGCCGAGATCTTCTTCACCAGCAGCGGTACCGAAGCTGATAATACCGCCATCCGCTGCGGAATTGTTGATAATAACATCACCCACGCTATAACTACCAGCATCGAGCATCACGCGGTTATACATACGCTGGAGGCTATGCAAAAAGCCGGTACTATCAAACTAAGTTTTGTTAATATTGATAGCAAAGGCAATGTTGACTATGCGCATTTAGAGAAATTATTGCAGGATAACGAACGCAGCTTTGTATCATTAATGCATGCTAATAATGAGATAGGTACACTTACTGATATTGAAAGGGTGGGAGATATTTGCGAGCAATACAATGCCATTTTCCATTGTGATACGGTACAGACCATGGGGCATTTCCTGCACGATCTTGGGAAACTTAAAGTGCATTTTTTGGTATGTGCGGCTCACAAATTCCACGGACCTAAAGGGGTGGGGTTCCTGCATATCAATCATAAAATAAAAATTAAACCATTAATATACGGCGGCTCGCAAGAGCGTAATATGCGGGGCGGTACCGAGAATGTTTACGGCATAGTGGGCCTTGCTAAAGCATTAGAGCTGGCTTATGCCAATATGGAACAGCATAGAGCTTATATTCAAGGCTTGAAATCTTACATGAAAGGTCAGCTAATTGAAGGCATCCCGGGCGTTTTATTTAATGGCGAAACGGATGAGGATAAAAGTCTGTACACTGTACTAAACGTTTCGTTCCCAGAAACAGACATGGCCGATATGTTATTGTTTAACCTGGACATTGCCGGTATATCCGCGTCAGGTGGTAGTGCTTGTAGTTCGGGTACAGATATTGGCTCGCACGTGCTTACAGGTATTGGTGCAAGCAGTACCAGGCCATCGGTTCGTTTTTCTTTCTCTAAGTATAATACTAAGGAAGAGATTGACTTTGTGATAAACAAAGTGCGCGATTTGTTTGTGAGCCCCACCCAGCCCTCCCCGGAAGTGAGAGCTATAAAAAGCTTATAAAAAAGTCTCCCCAACCGGTCCGAAGGACTCCTATGGAGGTGAGATTTAGAGGGGGCTGATACATTATTTAAAAGAATTGAGTAACAACATTAAAAATATAGCCATTCTTGGCTCGACAGGCAGTATAGGTACACAAGCGTTGGAGGTGATAGGCGAAAACCCATCATTGTTTAAGGCTCATGTTATAACGGCAAATAGTAATGCCTTTTTGTTAATACAACAAGCACTACAGTTTAGTCCTGCGTACGCAGTTATCTGCGATGAAAGCAAGTATGCCGAAGTAAAGCAGGCATTAGCTAATACATCTGTAAAAGTCCTGGCCGGTATCAATTCAATTAATGAGATAGTTACCCATCCTGAAATTGATATTGTACTAACCGCAATGGTTGGCTTTGCAGGGTTAGAACCTACTATTGCAGCTATAAAAGCGGGCAAAACCATCGCGTTAGCAAATAAAGAAACTTTGGTTGTTGCCGGCGAATTAATTACAAGCCTGGCTAAACAACACAACGTTAAAATATTACCGGTTGATTCTGAGCATTCCGCTATTTACCAATGCCTGGTTGGCGAGGAAAACAACCCAATAGAAAAAATCATACTAACTGCTTCAGGCGGCCCCTTCAGGGGGAAGACAAGAGCTTTTTTAGCTGATGTTACTCGCGAGCATGCCTTAAAACACCCCAACTGGGTAATGGGTGCCAAGATCACTATAGATTCGGCTACGTTAATGAACAAGGGGTTGGAAGTGATTGAAGCCAAATGGTTATTTGATCTTACTGCCGACCAGATAGAGGTGATAGTTCATCCGCAATCTATTGTACATTCTATGGTTCAGTTTGAAGATGGTTCTATAAAAGCACAAATGGGTTTGCCGGATATGAAGCTGCCTATACAGTATGCATTGGCCCACCCTGCCCGCTTAAAAAACAATTTTAAGCGCTTTAGTTTTACAGATCATCCAAATCTTAGCTTCGAAAAGGCCGATACAGAAACTTTTCAGAATTTAGGTTTAGCTTACACTGCTTTAAACAAAGGGGGTAATATGCCTTGTATTGTAAATGCCGCTAACGAAATTGCTGTTGCTGGTTTTTTAAATAATGAGGTAGGTTTTTTGGCCATGAGCCAGGTTATTGAAAGTTGCATGCAAAACATTAGCTATCAAACACAACCTACCCTTGATGATTATTTGAATACTGACAAAGAAACACGCATATTTGCGCAAAATTTAATAAAACAAATGCCTGCAAAGGCATACAATTTAATATAAAGAATGAGTATAGTAATTATGGTTGGCCAGTTGTTACTGGGACTTTCGATTTTAGTGATATTGCATGAGTTGGGCCACTTTTTAGCCGCAAGGGCGTTTGGTATTAAAGTAGAAAAATTTTACCTGTTTTTTGATGCCTGGGGCTTTAGTCTGTTTAAATTCACCTATAAAGATGTTGAGTATGGTGTAGGATGGTTACCATTAGGTGGCTATGTAAAAATTGCCGGCATGAT
>DHIR01000062.1 GCA_002403905.1 Mucilaginibacter sp. UBA4741 | reverse complement strand
CAGTCATGGTCGGAAGAAATTCCGGCCATGACTGGGATATTCAGGTCTTTTATTTATAGAGCCATTATTACTATTTCTTTTCCGGGTACAAGATCAACTTGATAAAGTTCGCATCGTTAAGGTATTTATTTGCAGTTTCTTTGGTGCTTTCTACGGTTATGTTTTTAAGACTCGATATGTGGTCTAATATCTTATCGGGGTTATCACCATTCTGTGCGTAAGTTAAGAGCGCACTTGACCAAAATTCGTTTTGTTTTAAATATACTTCGGTCGATCTTTTTTCTTCGGCCTGGAATTTTTGTATATCAACTAACTGAGCGCCGTTTTGCTTGATCTTGTTTATTTCTTCCATAGTGGCATTGATAAGTTTATCCACATTGGCCGGTGCACAGGTAAATTTAACGGTAATTGAGTAGCGCGAGTTAGGTATTTTTGAATTGCTTATATCGATGCCCGGCGAGTAAACACCGCTTTCCTTTTCGCGCAGGCGCTCTAATAATTTAATATTCATTACTTCTTCCAGTGCGCCTAATTGCAGGTTGTTAGCGTTGTTGTAATCATAACCGCCGCTAAACACTATTCGCACACTGCTTTTATCGCCGATGCCTTTATAAACGGCTTTGGTAAGCTGACCGGCCGGAGTATGAATATCTAGGTTCTTATAAGTCCCGGTACTGCCCACGGTTGGTAATCCGCCAAAATATTTCTCTAATAATGGTTTTATCTTTTCAATATCAAAGCTGCCTACTAAAGAAAAAGTAAAGCCGTTGGCGTCCGCAAAGCGGGCTTTGTAAAAATCATAAGCCTTGTTTAAATTGGCGTTATTTAATCTATCCAATGTAAAAGGCATACGGCGATAGTTATGGTCACCCAAAACAGCAAATACTGTGTCGATAAAAACACTTTCGGGATTTAAACTGCGGTTTGTTAATAATGCTTTGATTTGTGAGACTTTCGACTGCCAGATATCCAGATCCTTACGCGGTTGGGTAAAATACAGATACAGCAGCTGTAAAGCGGTTTCAAAGTCTTTTGGTGAGCTGCCGCCCGATAATCCTTGGGTAATTTCAGAGATAAAGGGTGTCATCCACACATTTTTACCACTTAGCATTTTGCCTAACTGGATCTGGGTCATATCTGCGATACCGCTGGTGCCAACCATATCTGACGCAAAGCCGGCCGAATCGAAATCCTTATCGCCAGCTAAAGATGTCCCGCCAAAATGATAGCCATATATTAAGATCTGGTCGTTTTTAAAATCGGTAGGTTTTAAAAATAGTTTAACGCCATTGCTAAGCGTAAGGGTAGTAACGCCAATAGACGCGTCTTTAGTTTCGCTGATGATCTTGCCTGGCACCGGTTCTTTATCCAACAACGGTTTGCTGCTTACATTATCTATATAAGCCGTAATATCTTTGCCGGTGGCGTTAACCCAACTTAATAAAGTTTGTTCGGTAGGCAGGTTTGCCTTTTCCTTTTCGGGAGCGTTTACAACCACAACCCGATTTTGATCGCTGATGAACTTACTGGCCAGTGCGTTAATTTCTTCCAGCTTAATACTGCCGATATTGTTTTTGTAAAAATTATATTCGAACTCAATACCCGGGATAGCTTCGCTACGCAAAAAGTTTTGCTGGTACTGACCCACAAAACTTACCGACTCGGTTTTATCTTTTTCTTTAAAGGCATTTTCCATCCCGGTTAAGTTGTTTTGCTTGGCGCGGTCAAGCTCTGTTTGGGTAAAACCAAATTTACGGGCACGCTCAACCTCATTCAAAGCAGTTTTAATAGCGTTCTGTAACTGATCTACCGATTTGGCCACTACCACAGTTGAAAAAGCATTTTGATGGCCCAGGAAACCGACATAGCTGGCTTGCGCGTATAAAAAAGGAGGGTTTGGCTTTTGTAATAATTCGCTTAAACGCGAGTTGATCATTTGGTTGAACAAGTTAATCCGTACGCTCCGTAGGTAATCTGCTTCGGTGTGAAAGGTGCCTTGCGGGTGTTTTACCACAACTTGGGCTACCGTATAAGGAAATTCCTTATCAGTAACTATCTTAACCGCTGTACCTACCGAAGCAGGAATGTTATATTTAATCCGAGGTTTTTCATTGAGTGGGTTTTTTAAGACGGAAAATTTGGTTTTGATCAAATGCTCAACCAGTTTTACGTCAAAATCGCCAACGGCAATTACAGCCTGTAGGTCGGGGCGGTACCAATCGTGAAAAAATGATTTAATAGTTTCGGGATTAAAGTTCTTTAATATCTCTTCTTTACCTATCGGCAGGCGTTCCGCATAGCGCGAATGATTTAATAGAACTGGCAAAGTTTGCTGCTGCATACGCTCTTGCGCGTTTTTACCACGCAGGCGTTCTTCTTCTAGCACCACGCCACGTTCGCTATCTATTTCTTTGGGGTCGAAAGTTAATAACCCGGCCCAGTTAACCAAAATGTCAAATCCCCTTTCAAACAGCTTTACACTATCGGTAGGCAAAGGGAGTTGGTACACCGTTTCATCAAATGAAGTATAAGCATTAAGGTCGGCCCCAAATTTTACGCCCGACTTTTGCAAATAGCTTACCAGTTCGTTCTTCGGGAAATCGCGGGTGCCGTTAAAGGCCATATGCTCCGTAAAATGCGCCAGGCCGCGTTGGTCATCCGTCTCTAGGATGGACCCCGCTTTGTTTACCAGGTAAAGCTCGGCCCGGTTTTTTGGCTGGATGTTTTTACGGATATAATAGGTTAACCCATTTGGCAGCTTACCGATAATGACATTAGGATCTGTCGGTAATAGTTTTGCTGATGCATGGTTAATAGCCCTAATTGGGGTTAATTTTACCTGCTTATGTTTAACTTGAGCAAAGGTGCAGCCTGCTGAAATTAACAAGGCAAACGCGGTTATGGAAAAATTCCTATTTAAATTCATGTGTGATGGTTAGGGTACTAAGATACGAAAATCTTGGCTTTAAGCTTTTTAACCCCCTCTTTGTCACTAAGAATGTTTTATTGTGGTCAAATGAAACATTTCTTCGGCCCTTATGGGGCGCATCTTATTTTTTTCTCCCCTCCCTTTATCCTTACTATTTAACTTTGTTAATAATTCTCAAAAATAGGATGGCCGGTATTTTAAATTTTATTTTTTTGGACCGGCCAGGATTTATTTAGGCTATTACGAAAATTAATTTTGGTTTATCTATTCGGCTTTTATTTTCTACACGCCAGGCGACCTTTCCCCCGTTGAGGGGGGGCAGGCCGCAGGGCCAACGCAAAGGGCCACCTTTGTATTTTTACCCCACGCACATACAAGTAATCAATATTTACTACAAATTTCGCCAGATAGCCCGGAAATGGGTGCCATCACTCACATGGCTATACTTCTACAAGGTAGTATAAAATAAAGCCGGACTTTCGCGGCATAAACCGTCGGTCGTTCCTCTCTCCTATTTATTCCACGTTCCTTGCTTTTTTTTATCTCCACCTTGCCCTTATTCCGTTCTACAGGCGGTAGTAGCAGTAATAATTAATTTTTTTCCCCTCACACTTTAAATTTAAAAATCATGGCTACTACACAAAAAACAATCAAAAAATCAGTTAAGAAATCAGTAAAAGATTCAACTTACGTTTTAAAAGACACTTACCAGGAAGTTACCGACGCTGTAATTAAGGCGCTCGAAGAAGGAACTGTAATATGGAATTGCTCCTGGAATAAAATCGGGTTTCCTAAAAATATAACTACCGACAAAAATTATAGGGGCTGGAATATCTTCTGGCTTAACTTTCACACCATGATAAAAGGTTATCAAACCCCCTTTTACATAACCTATAAACAAGCCGCTGAATTAGGCGGTACAATTAAAAAAGGACAAAAAGGAGTTAAAATTACCTATTGGGCCACCATCGAATTAAAATCCCAACCCACCATAATAACCAAAGACTTCAAAACCGGTGAGGATAAAGAAACCTACCCAACCAAATTGGTGCCTAAAGATTATACAGTTTTTAATATCGATCAAGCAGAAGGAATCGACTTCCCAAAAGTAGAGGCTATGTTTAGAAACGAGGCTGAAAGAATTGAAGCTTGCGAAAAAGTTATCGCAGAAATGCCTTTACGCCCAACAATAGAATACAGAGGCGACCAGGCTTATTATCACCCTGCTTTAGACACGGTTGTAGTTCCCAAGTTAGAAGCCTTTCAAAATAACGAAAGTTACTATAGCGTCCTTTTTCACGAATTAGCCCACAGTACCGGTCACAAAAGC
>DHIR01000061.1 GCA_002403905.1 Mucilaginibacter sp. UBA4741 | reverse complement strand
TTTTAATCGCACAACACGTTATAACTACAATTATTATAATGAGTAACAAGGCTGGCATATTAAAAGGTGGTATTAATTATGGTATGTGCCTGTTATTGCTGCCCCTGGTGATACTTATAATGTAGATGTTTCAGCGTCTCCGTTGACTCCTCGTCTGCCGAAGCGCCATAGCCGGCGACCAATATACCCTTAACGCCCGATTTATTGGCCAGCGCGTAAACCGTAGCCTCATCTGCCGGATCTGATGCGCCTTCGTAGCGGTACAGATCGACAATTTCAAATTCATCCGCTGTATATTCGTGCTCGCCAACTTTAAAACGGTTTTTATGAAGATTAAAATCGAGTGTAAAGCCTTGTATCTTTAATTGCTCAATAGCTTCGCTGATGGTGGCGTAATGAAATTTTTGTTTCATGGGATGTTGTATAAAATAGATGCATCGTAAAATTAGCTATTTAAGCAATAAAAGAAAACCTTAATAAGGTATATTTAGTTAATATCTTTATACATTAATATGGCTGTTAAAAATAATAGTAAACCTGTCAAAAAAAACATTTGGAAATGGTTAACCGTATTGGGCCCCGGCCTTACTACCGGCGCGGCTGATGATGACCCATCGGGAATAGCAACCTACTCGCAAACAGGCGCGCAATTTGGCTACGGGCAGTTATGGACAGCATTGTATATGCTGCCGTTTATGACAGCCGTACAAGAAGCCTGCGCGCGTATTGGCCTGGTTACGGGTAAAGGTATTGCCGCTGTAGTAAAAACGCATTACAGTAAGCCTGTGTTGTATGGGGTGGTTGGTTTGGTAGTAGTTGCCAACACCATTAATATTGGAGCAGACATTGGCGCCATGGCCGCAGCGGCAAATCTGTTAATACCGATGCCGTTTATAGTTTTAACCCTGCTTTTTACGGTTACCATATTGCTTTTAGAAATATTTACCACTTACCGTGTTTATTCAAAAATATTGAAATGGCTTGCGCTTGCGCTGTTGTCTTACCCTATTACTGTATTTATTATTCACCAGGATTGGCCAACGGTTTTAAGGGCAACCGTAGTGCCGCATATTGAATTTAGTTTTGCCTTTTTATTTATTATTACCGGTGTTTTTGGTACAACAATAACACCTTATATGTTTTTTTGGGAAGCATCGCAGGAGGTGGAAGAAATAAAAGAGAATGGCCATGCCGATGGTAATAAAACCGGTGTATGCTGGGCCGATATTCACAATATGCGCAAAGACAATACTGCGGGCATGATCATATCCGAGTTTACAACCTGGTGTATCCTATTGGTAGGTGCAACGGTGCTATATAAAAGCGGTGTTAAGGATATTAAAACAGCTGCCGATGCGGCAAAAGCGTTAGAGCCGTTGGTGCATTCGTTCCCAAATGCAGGCTTTTGGGCGAAATTTGTTTTTTCGGTAGGTATTATTGGTTTGGGTTTACTAGCCGTGCCCGTGTTATCAGGTTCGGCGGCTTATGCCGTAGCCGAAGCCTTTGATTGGAATGCCAGCCTCAATTTAAAATTAAAAAAAGCGCATGGCTTTTATGGCGTAATTACCATAGCTACATTAATTGGTTTGATCATTAATTTTGTGGGTATTGATCCGGTAAAGGCGCTTATCTATACTGCTGTATTAAACGGTATAGCCGCAGTGCCCTTATTATTCCTGATCATCAAAATATCTACAGACGAAAAAATAATGGGCGAATTTAAAAGCGGCTGGCTATCAAAAGCTTTATTATGGTTTACTTTTGTGGTGATGGGCGGGGCAGCAGTGGCTTTGTTTTTTACGATATAGATGATGCCTGCAACCGGTTAAAAAGCACTCAAAAAATTATTTTCAAAAAGGCATTTGATATTATAATCAAAACTTCTATATTTGCAGTCCTTAAATAACGAATAGAATAACAAGCTAAAATGGCAAATCATAAATCATCAATAAAAAGGATCAGGTCTAACGCTGCGAAGCGCTTACGTAACCGTTACCAGGCTAAAACCACCAGAAACGCAATTAAGAGATTAAGAGGCACAACTACAAAGGTTGATGCAACTCCTTTATTATCAAAAGTGATCTCTATGCTTGATCGTTTAGCTAAGAAAAACGTTATCCACAAAAACAAAGCTTCAAACAATAAATCGAAGCTAACTAAATTTGTAAACGCGTTAAGCTAATTAGCTAACTAAGATATTTTTATAATGAAAAGGCGATGAGTGTAAACTTATCGCCTTTTTTTTAGACTAAGATTTTTAGGATGGGAGGATTTTAGGATTGAATGGAGGTATGATTTTAAAGCGCCGCTTGTTTTCATTAATTGATTTAGATGGCTATATTTAAATCGCTAATTATCCTATAATCTTTTAATCCTAAAAATCCTAGTGAACTACGATAACAAGATCAGCATAAAATCATGGGCCGATGAGGACCGCCCGCGCGAGAAGCTAAGCACCCAGGGCCGACGCGCTTTAACGGATGCGGAGTTGATTGCTATACTGATAGGCTCGGGCAGCCGTAGTGAAAGCGCAGTCGAACTAAGCAAACGAATCCTGCATCACTATGGTAATGATCTGAATAACTTGGGCAAGGCATCTATAGCCGAGCTATCAAAGTTTAAAGGCATCGGCGAAGCCAAGGCTATATCCATCATAGCCGCGCTTGAAGTTGGTCGCCGCCGTAACGAAACCGAAACTAAAACCCCCGAAATTGTAAAAGGAAGTAAAGACGCTTATAACGTACTGCGTAAAACCTTTATGGACCTTAGCCACGAAGAGTTTTGGCTATTGCTGCTTCACCAAAGCGGCAAAGTTATAGCCAAAGAGTTAATAAGTAAAGGCGGACTAACCGGCACCGTAGCCGACCCGAAGATAATTTTTAACATCGCATTACAACACAACGCGGTATCCATAGTGATGGCGCATTATGGAAAGTTTTACATAAGGCGCATAACCATCCGTCAGGTAATTTAAAGCCGAGCCAATTAGATACAGATCTCACTAAAAAAATAGCCAATGCCGGCCGCATGTTGGATATTAACGTGCTCGATCATATTATTGTAACCAATGATGGGTTTTATAGTTTTGCGGATGATGGAGTGATTTGATTTCGGATTTCGGATGTTCGATTTCGGAATTATATTGCAAACAACAACGGGCTTAACGGCGTTCTATATTAAAACAAACGATCATGATAACTCCAGGCAACCAAATACCGCTTGACGATTCGGAAAGCGAAGATGTTGAACAAACCAGCCAACAAGACATCCACTCGAATGGGTTTGATGAAAAAGCTGAATATGAAGCTGGTGACGAAACCGCAGATACTGACGCCTTAGACCAGGCCTATGATGCCGCCGAGCCATCGTACACCCTGAATTTAGATGGGGATGATAAGACGGATGATGACGAATAAGTTTTAAAGCTAAAGGCTTAAAGCAGAAAGACCAAAGCTAAGAGTGATTAAAAGCTTTTAGCTTTGGTCTTTTCGCTTTAAGCTTAAATAGGCTTTCTGCTTTCCGCTCCAAATCCTATCTTTGCCGATTATCGTTTCGTTGTAATGAAGATATCCTATAATTGGCTCAAAGAATTTATTAATACTGATAAAACTCCCGAACAAATTTCGACCATATTAACCGGTACCGGTTTAGAGGTTGAAAGCGTGGAGAAAGTACAGGCAATACCCGGCGGTTTAGAGGGCCTGGTAATTGGCTACGTTAAAGAAACCGCCCAACACCCCAATGCCGACAGGCTAAAAGTTACCAAAGTTGATGTTGGCACCGGCACTGACCTGCAAATTGTTTGCGGTGCTGCTAATGTCGCCGCAGGGCAAAAAGTGGTAGTAGCAACTGTAGGTACAACCGTACACCCGGTTACCGGCGAGCCGTTCCTGATCAAAGAATCAAAGATCCGTGGTGAAGTATCACTTGGTATGATCTGCGCCGAGGACGAGATAGGCCTGGGTACAGACCATGCCGGTATTATGGTTTTGGCCAATGATGCCGTTGTTGGTAGCCTGGCTAAAAACTATTTTAAGCTGAACGATGATTATATGTACGAGATTGGCTTAACCCCCAATCGTGCAGACGCGGTATCGCATTTAGGTACTGCAAGAGATATTGGCGCTTTTCTGAAAATCGGTATTACTAAACCGGATGTTTCGGCATTTAAGGTGGACAATACAGATCGGGTTATTGAGGTTGTAGTGGAGAATGAGGCGGCTAGTCCGCGCTATGCCGGTGTTACTATTTCCGGTATCGAGATTAAAGAATCACCGCAATGGTTAAAAGAGCGTTTGGCGGTTATCGGCGTGCGTTCTATCAATAACGTGGTTGATGCTACCAATTATGTTTTGCATGATCTGGGCCAACCATTGCACGCTTTTGATGCAGATGCTATTAAAGGCAATAAAGTAATTGTAAAGAATGTTGCAGAAGGTACCCTGTTTAAAACGCTGGACGATGTTGAGCGCAAGCTATCTGACGATGATTTGATGATCTGCAATGCCGAAGCGCCGATGTGCATAGCCGGTGTATTTGGCGGTGCCGAGTCGGGCGTTAAAGCAACTACTACAAGCATTTTCCTGGAGAGCGCTTACTTTAACGCGGTATCAGTACGTAAAACGGCAAAAAGGCATAACTTAAAAACTGATGCTTCGTTTAGGTTTGAGCGTGGTACAGATCCGGATATGGTGATCTTCGCGTTAAAGCGTGCGGCATTGTTAATTAAAGAAGTTGCAGGTGGTACTATATCATCAAATATCATCGACTTATACCCAAAGCCGTTTGCGCCGTTTGATGTGGACCTGAGTTATAGCAATGTGCACCGTTTAATTGGCCAGGTTATTCCGCACGAAGAGATAAAAGCGATCATTACTGCTTTGGATATCCAAATCGTTAGCGAATCTGCCGAAGGCTTAATATTAAAAGTGCCACCTTACCGTGTTGATGTAACGCGCGATGTGGACGTAATAGAAGAGATCCTGCGCATTTACGGCTATAATAACATCTACATACCAACGCAGGTTCGTGCATCGCTGAGCGCGTCGCCAAGGCCCGAGAAAGACACGGTACAGAACCTGTTGAGCGATCTGTTGACCGCTAATGGTTTTAATGAGATCATGTCTAACTCGTTAACCAAATCTGCTTACTCAAGCGACCTGGAATCGGCAGTAAAAATATTGAACCCGCTAAGCTCTGATCTGGACGTAATGCGCCAGACCATGTTGTACTCGGGTTTAGAAGCTATCGCTTACAATCAAAACCGCCAGAATGCTGATATTAAGTTTTACGAGTTTGGTAAGGTTTACAACATTAAAGATGACAAGTATAATGAGAGCCAGCGCTTCGCTATTTTTATGAGTGGTGCAACAGCATCGGTGCAATGGAATCAAAAAGCAACTGCGGCAACGTTTTTTAATTTAAAAGCTATTGTTGATGGTATCCTGCAAAAACTAAACATTAATGATGTGGTGGTTGAAGATTGCACTTGCAAAAAAATGGCCTACGGGCTTAATTACAATCGTAATAATAAAATGCTGGTTAAATTTGGTGCCGTAGCAAAAGAGGCCTTGAAAAAGGCTGATGTAGACAAAGAAGTTTTTTATGCTGATTTTAGTTTTGATCAGTTGATGCAGATCGTTAAAAAGAACAAGATAGTTTACCAGGACATTTCTAAGTTCCCGGCAGTAAAACGTGATTTGTCTATGCTGATAGATAAAGGTGTATCGTTTGGTCAGTTAAAACAAATTGCCCAGCGCACCGAACGCAAACTGTTAAAAGACATCAATGTGTTTGATGTGTACGAAGGCGACAAATTGCCGGCAGGAAAAAAATCATACGCGCTGAGCTTTATTTTACAAGACGCAGAAAAAACTTTAACCGACAAAGCGATTGATGCCATCATGCAAAAATTAATTTATAACTTAGAGAAGGAAGCGGGAGCGGAGATAAGGAAGTAATTATTGAAGGAGTGAATTATTGAATTACTGATTTAATCAGGGACAAAAATTCAATAAGTCATTAATTCAATAAATCAATAATTAAGAATATATGTCAACAACAGCAGTACAGTTAAATAAAGTTATCGACAAAACCGAAAGGTTGATCGAACTTTGTGCTGCGTTGCAAGAGGAGAATGATCTGCTAAAATTGGAGAATGATACGCTTACTGTTGCCTTAGATGCCAGCAGAAATAAGACAAAAGAGTTGGACGAAAAGATGCGCGCAGTGAAGCTGGCGAAATCTTTTTCAGAAACAAATGAAAAAAGTGTTGATATTAAACAAAAAATTAACGAATTTGTGCAAGAAATAGATAAGTGCATTGTATTGCTGAAAAAGTAGTACATAAAGTGAACAAGCTCAAATGGGAGAAATCTCAATAAAAATAAATATTGCTGACCGGGTTTACCCTTTAAAGGTGAACATGGAAGAGGAAGAAATAATACGTAGGGCAGC
>DHIR01000054.1:2831-17372 GCA_002403905.1 Mucilaginibacter sp. UBA4741 | reverse complement strand
TAACAATGGGGAGTACATTAGTCGTCCTGTTATCAATGTTGAAATACTTATTAAACTTATCGAGAAAGTCATAAAACATAAAACAAATATAATAAATGCGTTTAACTTGCTGATTGCCAATTCGGGGGTGTATAAGCCTGTATTATGTCATAAATTACCATGCTGATGCGAACGTGTCGCGTGCGTAATGCTCAGTCTGGCGCGAGTATGCAGCGCAGGGCTAAGCGTGGCGTACTCGTGACACATTTTGCACATTGATTAGCTTATGTAGAGATCGCTTCGTTCCTCGCGATGACGGGCGGAGAGGCTTGCCGCTATCCAAAGCGTAAAGGCCTGTCAGCACACCGGGCCGGGAGTATGGCCTGCGGGCGGAAGCGATTGGGCTGACTTGATGTATTCACTGTTCGTTTATTTTTATAGGTGTTCATGAGATCGCTACGCTAAGTCTTGGTTACTTTGCATCTAAGGTAAAGTAACTAGGCCCAGCGGCCATGAGCGCTACGACACGTTCTAACAAATAACATCCGTTTCGTTGATTAGCAAGTGTAGAGATCGCTTCGTTCCTTACAGCAATGACAATTACGTAATATTAAACTTGATCCACCCCTCACCCTCATACCCAAAAACGAATTGTTTTGGGTTGATGATCTCGGCTAATAATTCTACATAGTCAACAAGGCTGGCATCAGAGTTATCAAAATATCGATTACCATCAGCTATATAAAAACGATTATTTTTAACTGCTTTTAATTCTGTAAAACCGGGCAATTGCAATAGCTGATTGATTTCTTTCATGGATTGCTCAACAGTTAATCCTTCAAGCATCACAATAAAAATATCAGGATTTTGTTGCTCCAGTTCTTCCCATTGTATATTTCCGGTTGCTATTGAAGCACCGCCTGCTATGTCAACCAGTTCAGGCATTTGCTCAGCCCAAAGTGTTAGTGGGTCCAACTGTTTAACACAGGCAACCGTTGGCTTTTGCTCAATAAATTTTAATTTATGGCGGATGATATCAACGCGCTCTTGTAATTCTTCTGATAATTCCATTGATGGTGCAAAGGTGCAGATAATTACAAATATAATAATGTCAATTTCGACAAGGAACGAGGAGAAATGACATGGAGGTAAAAAAGGTATCTGCACATCCGCATACTTGCACATCTGCACATCAAAAACCGATATTTGATGCCAATGATTTTTCTAACATTCTTCCTGGGCCTTATAGCCAACTTTATAGGCTATATACCGCCCGGCAACATTAACCTTACTTTAGTACGCATTACTATAAACCGTGGCTTTAAACAGGCCATGCAGTTTATCATCGCGTTTAGTTGTGCCGAGTTTATCTTTACCTTCATCATTATGCACGCGGCTAAGTGGCTGTCAGAACAAGTGCATTTGGATGTGATTATAGACTGGGTAATGTTTGCTTTATTTTTGGTGCTGGGTATCGTTACCTGGCTTAACCGCAGAAAACCACCCGAAACCAAATACAGCGAACGTGCCAGTATAAAATACGGTATCATATTGGGTTTTGTAAACCCTATGCAAGTACCCTTTTGGATGATCTGCGGCACCTATTTAATAACACACGAGTGGATACTGGACGGCAATTTCGCGCTGGTGATATTTAGCATCGGTTCGGCAGGTGGGGCGTTCTTGTGTTTGTTTTTATACGCCCGGTTTGCACAGTATATCCAAAGCAAATTCGCATTAAGCACCAGGGTTATTAATACAGCAATTGGTATTTTATTTTTCAGCTTCGCGGGATATCATTTGGTGAAGAGGGTTTATTTAGCGGTGGTACCGAAGTACAAAAAAACAGAGGACATCAGGAGTAATTAAACCTTCGAACTCCTACTCTTCAAGTTCCATATCCTCTCGGCCTTGCGCCCTATCAGCCAAAACGATGCAGCAAGGATGGCAAAGAAAACCGTTTTGTTAGTATTGTCCCAAAAGTATTCAAAGTATTTGGTGTAGATGAAAATGATGAGAAACGTTATACCAAACTCGCGCGATATATCATCTTTATTTTTTAAGCCAAAAAGCAGGAATGCCCCAGACACACACATGGATATTATCCCCCAGTAATATAGGCTGATCTGTTTAATCTGGTACCATTTATCTAAATTACCATAATTGCCAAATATGCTTAACAACCATAACGACATAAATAGGTACAACAAACCCACCACATAAGTATGCTCGGCAAAATAGGCAAACCATTTACGGTTGCGCAAAATAGCGCAGGCGGCAACTAATACAAGCCCGAAAAACACAAAACGCAACGGGTAATTCATCCCTAAAAAATAATCCGTCCAGTGTGTTTGGAAACCGGTCTCGGTACCGAACCAGCTACCTAGTGAGATTAAAGCAAACAGCCATATCAATCTGGAGTTCATCCGCCAGCCTAAAAAACCATACACAAAAACCGATAGCAGGAATAGTAATGAATAATGGCCCGACCCCCTATCCAGCGTTTTGCCCAGGTAGGCTATGCAACAGGCTGTAAATAATATCCCGGTAAATATTACCGCCTCATTACTAAATATTTTTTCGGGATGAAGCCGTTCCCTGCGCCTACCCCAATAAAACAGGAAGGCAGCCAATATAGCTGAAGTTATGCTAATGATAATATCAGGTGTGTAATACAAATGCTTGAGCCAGTTAACTACAACATCATTAACTATTAAAAAAGCAAACGATGCCCCGCCGCAGATCAAGGCCACCCAAAACGAATATTTAGCCAGCCGCATCCAGTCAAAGCCCTTAACGTCGTACGACTCGCGGAGTTTGTCGGCTTGATCAGCGTTTATCAAATTCTCCTTTTCCCAATGGGCAATGGTTTCGTTTAGAAATTCGCTTTCGGATTTGTCTATGTTGAGTTTAGTCATTGGTCATTGTGTCATTAGTCATTGGGTATTTTCAATAACTAAGTCATAGCTATAACAAAGCTATCAATTAAAGTTCCAGAATTTAATGCAATAATTACTAATGACCGATGACTAATGACCAAGTAAACTAATCACGTCTTCCTTATCCTTTGCTATTTGCACCTTCAATTCGTCCAGTCCGTTAAATTTAACATCGCCCCTAACAAAATGATGAAACTCCATGCGGATGGTTTCGTTGTATATCTCTTTATCAAAATCAAACAGATTAACCTCGATATTTCGCGTCATGCCGTTAATGGTGGGGCGACTGCCAATGTAGCCCATGCCTTTATATTCACTGCCGTTATGTTGCACTTTAACAGCGAAGATACCGTCGGCGGGGATAAGTTTATATTTTTCTTCAACCTGGATGTTGGCCGTGGGGTATCCAATTTGTCGGCCAATCTGGTCGCCGCGAATTACTTTGCCGGTGATAAAAAATGGATATCCCAAGAAGTCATTAGCCAGTTTAATATTGTCCCTTAGTAAAGCCTCGCGTATTCGGGTTGAGCTTACGGCTACTTCGTTAATATCCTGCTCAGGTATCTCCACAACTTCAAAACCATAAACCGGTGCCAGGTGCAGTAAGTCATTCAAACCACCGCGGCGATCTTTGCCGAAACGATGATCATACCCAATCACAATTTTTTTAGTACCGATCTTATTCACCAATACATCACGAATGTAATCCTCGGGGCTTTGATTAGAAAAATCGCGGGAGAAGGGTGTGATGATGAGATGATCTACACCTAACTGTTCCAGCAGTTGCGCCTTTTCATTAATGGTGGTAATTAATTTTATGCTTTCGTCCTCGGGATGTAGTATCATCCGCGGATGCGGAAAAAAAGTTAGTATAACCGTTTCACCACCGGTAGCATCGGCCAGTTCTTTTATGCCCGTTATTATTTTGCGATGGCCCAGGTGTACCCCATCAAAAGTACCGATGGTAACCACGGCATTTTTTACAGGTTTAAATTCATCTATATGATGGTATATTTTCATTTCGGATGTCGGATGTTCGATTTCGGATTTGTATGATGAATTAAAACATTCACTCATTCAAAAATCACTCATTCACTCATTACTTTATTTGCCCTAATTACGTCAACCAGTTCCATCACCTCCCAGGCATCTTTTAAATTAAAATTGCCACTACGGGTACGGGTTAATTTTGAAAGATACGCGCCGTTGTTGAGCGCCTTGCCAAAATCATTAACCAGCGAGCGGATATAAGTGCCCTTGCTGCATACCACCCTAAAATCAACTTCAGGTAATTCGATACGGGTTATCTCAAACTCGTTGATGGTTACGCTGCGTAAACGCAGTTCCACTTCCTCGCCGCGCCGTGCTTTTTCGTATAAGCGCTCACCATCAATTTTTATGGCCGAATGTGCGGGTGGGTATTGCTGTATATCGCCCGTAAATTGTTCGCAGGCATTTCGTATCTGGTCGTCGGTTAGGTTGCTTATGTCAAAGGTTTCTTCAACCGCCGTTTCCATATCGTATGATGGTGTTGTAGCACCTAGCACCATGGTACCGGTATATTCTTTTTCCTCAGCCTGGAAAGTGTCTATCTGCTTCGTCATTTTGCCGGTGCAGATAATCAGCAGCCCGGTAGCCAGCGGATCAAGCGTGCCGGCGTGGCCCACCTTTAGTTTTAACGGTTTAAAAGAATTACGCAGCTTACCTACCACATCAAAGCTAGTCCATTGATAAGGCTTGTTAACCAGCAATAGTTCGCCGGCGGCAAAATCATATTCTTTACTTTTTGGTAGTGTAGTGTCCAAGGTATTTATGTCCATGTAGCGCAAAGGTAAACTAAGATTCGCAGGATTTAAGGATTGCGATGATTTCTTTCGCCGGAATTCCTATCATCCTTTCATTCTAAAAATCCTGGTCAAATTTATTACAAATAAAAAACATTTTATTAAATACCGATTGGTATATTTGTATTGTGAATAAAGAATTATCAAAAGCAGAGCGTACACGTCAGTTCATTATTGAGTCTACCGCGGTAGTATTTAATAAGAAAGGTTACGCAGGTACCTCTTTGGCTGATCTGACCGAGGCTACCGGCCTTACCAAGGGCAGTATCTATGGTAATTTCGAAAATAAAGAAGATGTGGCCCTGGCGGTGTTTGATTATAACGCCTGCCGCACTGCCGATTTGATAGACCAACGCATGGCGCGGGCTAACACTTTTTACGATAAGTTAATGGTTTACACCAAAGTTTACAGCAGCGAAACTTTAGCAGAACGGGGCGGCTGCGCTATATTGAACACCGCTGTAGAAGCTGATGATACCAACGATCTTTTAAAAAACAAAGCCGCTAAAGCCGTATTAAAGTGGAAAAAGAAAATTACTGACCTGATAGAAGGTGGCATAGCTGCCGGCGAATTTAAAGCTGATGTGAATGTAAGCCAAACAGCCATAAGTATAGTTGCTTTAATTGAAGGTGGTATTATGATAGGCAAAGTTACCGGCATCCATACAAATTTAGAACAGGTATTAAAAACGGTTGAGCTATTGATCAACCAAATGAAGACATAAAAAAATTTGACATAAAATATACCAATTGGTATATTTTATGATTTAATATTGCATCGCGAAAGCGAATAATAAAACAGTAAACGCGCAACATAAAAAATACCGATTGGTATAAACCATGGCAATGAGTCCGCTAAAAAGACAACTACTAATAATAACCGTGATCTGCGCCGCTATCATGGAGCTAATTGATACATCCATTGTAAACGTAGCCCTATCGTATATGAGCGGTAACCTGGGCTCAACATTAGAAGATACCGCCTGGGTAATTACCTCATACGCTATAGCAAATGTTATAATTATACCCATGACCAGTTTTTTAAGCAGCAAGCTTGGTCGCCGTAATTATTATATCGGCTCCATCATATTGTTTACTATCTGCTCATTTATGTGTGGTAATGCATCAGGCATTACAGAGTTGGTATTGTTTAGGTTTTTACAAGGCTTGGGTGGCGGGGCATTACTGTCTGTATCAGCCGCTATTGTGTATGAGCAGTTTCCTAAAGAAAAAATAGGCACCGCTAGCGCCTTGTTTGGTATAGGTGTATTTATTGGCCCAACCATTGGCCCTACCCTTGGCGGTTACATTACCGAAAACTTTTCGTGGCCGTGGATATTTTATATCAACATCCCGATAGGTATTTTAGCAGCAACGTCATGCTACTTTTTATTGGCCGAACCCACTGTTAAAACTAAAGCCGACAGTATAGACTGGGCAGGTATTATCCTGCTCACCGCCGGGATAGGCTCACTGCAGACGGTATTAGAGCGCGGCCAAACAGAAGATTGGTTCGCCAAAGGATATATTACCACGCTTACCATCATCGCCGTAATTAGTTTAGCCGCTTTTATTTTATGGGAGCTGCATACCGATAATCCGGTGGTTGATCTGCGGGTACTTAAAAGTAAATCATTAAGTGTTGCTGCCATTTTAACTTTTATAACCGGTGTAGGTATGTTTACCTCGATATTTTTAACCCCCGTAATAGCACAAAGACTATTAGGCTTTACCCCGACGGAAACGGGGTTGTTGTTATTACCCGGAGCTATCATCGCCGTGTTTGCGTTAATATGTACCGGCAAAATGCTACAGAGCGGGGTATCACCTGTGCTGGTTATTTTAATAGGCTTTATCAGTTTTATATTTTTTAACTGGTCAATGTCGCAAATAACTTTAGATACCTCGGCATCTTATATTACAACACGATTAATATTTAGAGCGATAGGTATGGCACTATTAACAGTGCCGCTTAGCTCATTAGCGGTTTCATCATTGGCTGCTAAAGATATGCCGCAGGGCACCGCGTTAAATAACATGATGCGGCAATTGGGAGGTTCGTTCGGCATCTCCATTATCACCACTTATTCAACCCGCAGAACTGCCTTGCACCGGGTGGACCTGATAAGCAATATTACTGATGGTAACCCCCTGGTAACACAACGGATAAACAATTTTACCGGCTACTTTCAGCAAAAGGGCAGCGGGTTAATAGATGCGCACCAAAAGGCCATGAAGATGATAGACCTATCAGTAGTTAAGCAATCAACCCTGTTAAGCTATGTAGATTCTTACCTGCTGATAGGATTACTTTTTGCCCTGGCCCTACCCCTTTTATTACTGGTGCTAAAACGAAAAACCGGACCAGTAAAACTGGTTTTGAACGATCATTAACAACAAGATTTTTTATAACAATTTAAATAAACAACAAAATGAATATTACAAACAAAACAGTGCTGATAACCGGTGGGGGATCTGGCATAGGCTTAGAAATAGCCAAACAATTAAGTGCAAAAAACAATAAGGTAATCATAACCGGCCGTACAGCAGATAAACTGCAAAAAGCTGCCGAAGGATTAGCTAACGTAACCGCTATTGCAGCAGATGTGACTAATGCAGATAATGTAAAGAAATTAGTAGCCACCATTAAATCAGATTTTGGCGGACTGGATATCCTGATAAATAATGCCGGCCACACTTACGTTTATAACCTGAATGGAAGCGCCAATGCGGAACAAAAAGCCAGGGATGAGTTTGATACTAATTTCTTTTCGATACTAAATTTGACCGAGCAATTACTGCCAATATTACCCGCATCGCCGGAAGCGGCTATTGTAAATGTTAGTTCTATATTGGCCCTTACACCGCGCCACACTTTGCCAACTTACTCGGCAAGTAAAGCGGCACTGCATTCATACACACAGGCTTTACGTTTCGCGTTGAAGGCCACAAACGTTAAAGTGTTTGAATTAATGCCGCCGTTGGTTAATACGGAGTTTTCTAAAGAGATAGGCGGTGAAAACGGCATACCACCAAGTACAGTTGCTGATAATTTGATCAGCGCGTTTGAGAAAGATGAGTATGAGATACATGTAGGTAATACAGCTCATATATATGGGTTATCGCCGGTTAATGCTTTTAAGATGGTTAATGAAGGATAAGGATGTCATCTAACCCTCTCCTTGGTGAGGGCTTTTAAATATCGTTTTAGATTTTTTTGCTAACTTCATTTGTGGAATAATAATAATTGATGCCGGCTTGTCCAATTTTTAAAAGATGGATCGTCATTAGTTTTTTAACCATTAAACTCAAATAACATGAACGATTTCTTATTGATCTTTAGACGCGATGCCGGCTTTGACGCACAACTTACTCCTGCACAAATGCAGGAAATAACCAAGCCTTGGCAAGATTGGATGGGTGGCCTTGCTGCACAAAACAAATTAGCTAACAGCGGCGCACGCTTAGCAGTAGACGGCAAAGTAGTAAAGTCTGACGGTGTAATTACCAACGGCCCGTATGTAGAAGTTAAAGAAGCCCTGGGTGGTTTTATCATCATTCGCGCGGCATCACTTGAAGAAGCTGCCGAACTATCAAAAGGGTGCCCAATATTATCCACAGGCGGCAATGTCGAAGTACGCCAGATTGTACCAATGCAATAATAACTTTAACGCCTCCCGCTCTGCGGGGGGCGCTTTTTTATGCACCAGGATCAACTTCTACCACATCTATACCGTACCGAATACCGCAAAATAATTGCCGTACTGGCACGGCTATTTGGTTTTGAACATATACAAATTGCCGAAGATATTGCCAGCGATACGTTCCTCATGGCATCAGAAACCTGGGCCAAAAACAAACTGCCCGATAATCCCGCAGCATGGCTATATACCGTAGCCAAAAACAAGGCAAAGGACCATTTAAAGCATAACGCCATCTTTACCCAAAAGGTAGCGCTTCATGTTAAAACAGAACTTTCGCAGTCGCACGAAATTGAGATAGACCTTTCCGAAGAAAACATTAACGATAGCCAGCTGCAGATGATGTTTGCCATTTGCCAGCCTATTATACCCACCGAAGCGCAGATAGGTTTGGCACTGCGTATTCTGTGTGGGTTTGGTATCGATGAAATTGCCGATGCATTTTTATCTAACAAAGAAACTATTAACAAACGCTTATTCAGGGCGAAAGAAAAGCTGCGGGAGCACAATGTAAAAATTGAGTTCCCGGATACTAATGAAATAAATAAGCGACTGGAAACAGTATTGCTTACCTTATACCTGCTGTTTAACGAAGGCTATTACTCCATCAGCGGTAACACTAATCTGCGTAAGGACCTTTGCCTGGAAGCCATGCGATTAAACTACTTGTTGATAGAAAATAAAGCTACCGATCTACCTGCCGTTAACGCCCTCTTCTCGTTAATGTGTTTCCATGCTTCGCGGTTTGATGCACGTATAGATAAAGATGGCGAAATGATAATTTATGACGAGCAGGACACCAGCCTTTGGAATGACGAGCTGATATCAAGAGGAACAGACTACCTCATCCGTGCATCGCGTGGCGAAGAGTTAACCCGTTACCATTTAGAGGCCGCCATTGCCTTTTGGCACACTCAAAAAGCCGACACCATCGAGAAATGGGAAAGCATACTGCAACTCTATAACAAATTGCTGATACTGGAGTATTCGCCCATGGCAGCGCTAAACCGCACTTATGCTTTGGCTAAAGCTGACGGAAAAGAAGCAGCCATAATCGAGGCTGAAAAATTAACGCAATTAACCAATAGTCACTTATACCATTCTTTATTGGGATACCTGTATACCGGCGTTGATAACGAAATGGCTTTACAACATTTACAGTCGGCTTTAAGGTTGGCGAAGACTACTGAAGAGAAGAATAGGATTAGGAAGAATATAAAAGCGTTGTGTAAATAATATCGAACACTGAATGTCGAATGCTGAATAATGAAGTGAGGTACCTCCTTCGATATTAACAAACATACTGTTATTGTTTCCCCTTCAGGGGGCTAGGGGGCAAACAAGTAGAGCCCCCGATGGGCGGGAGCTCTGACTAACCAATTATAAACCAATATATGAGAGAGATGTGCTTTTTTGAAATTCATCAAATAGGCACATTACGTTAATTCGATTGTTATACAACACTTTACAAACGCCATGCCGAACTTTTAATTGTATCTTATTGTACCCATAACACTCTTGTTACATACACATACGTACGCATAAAAAAGAGCGCTGGTTTATAAAAACCATCGCTCTTTTTACTTTTATATAAATGTCTTAAACTGTGTGCAATACGTTGCCTGTATAGTACAATACAATAATCACTATACCTGCCAGTATGCGGTAAACACCAAAAAGCTTAAAGCCTTTTTGCTCTAAAAAAGTAATAAATGATTTAATAGCCATTAATGCCACAATAAAAGCGATAACGCTGCCTATTAATAAGTATTTTATATCGTGATGCATATCAGCAGCGGTAATGTTGCCGTGCTTGTAAAAATCATAAAGGTCTTTTAATGTTGCGCCAAACATGGTTGGTACCGCTAAAAAGAAAGAAAATTCGGCCGCTGCCTTGCGGCTTAGCTTTTGTGTCATACCACCTACTATAGATGCTGCCGAGCGTGACACACCCGGTACCATAGCCAAACATTGGAAGAAACCTATTTTAAGCGCTGTAATGTGGTTTATTTCTTTTTCATCATCGATGGTAGGTTTATTAAACCATTCGTCCACAAACAGTAGGATAACGCCGCCTACTATAAAAGCTATGGCTACAACCAATGGACTTTCTAAAAGCAAATCGATCCTTTTCTTTAACAATAATCCAAATATCACCGCAGGGATAACGCCTATCACCAGTTTCACATAAAAATCTATAGAACGGAAAAAGCGTTTAAAGTATAATACCACTACGGCCAGGATAGCACCCAGTTGGATAACGATCTCGAATAGTTTTACAAATTCGTCTTTGCTTATGCCCATTATGGAGCTGGCAATAACCAGGTGCCCGGTTGATGATACAGGTAAAAACTCGGTTAATCCCTCAATTATAGCAAGGATAACTACGTGAATAATATTCATGTTACGGGGTAAGGTTTTATTGTTGGAAGGTTTAAATATTATAAAGTTGAAGGTTAGACATAACTATGCTATGAACTATTAACCATCAACTATAAACTATTCGGCTTCTGGTTTTTTCTTTAGGATAGCATAAAAACCAATACCGAAACCGCCCAATACTACTATTGGTGCAATAACTATTTTGGTGGTGCTGTAAATATCAGTAGTGCCAGACATTAGCACAAAGCCAAATGCCACAACCGCTATACTGATGATGAACCAGGTATAATTGCTTTTATCGAATATAAATTTAACAGGCGTAGTATTTGCCGATGCTTTTGCCGCTGTTTTTGCAGCCGGTTGTGTGGTCTTTGCCATATCTTAATGAGTGAATTATTGAATTAATGATTGAGTGAATAAATAAAACCGAAATCGAACATCCGAAACGGCGTAGCCCTCTTGAACACCTTTTAAAAACAAATAATAGGTGAAAAATCTGAAATAACCCCACCTTTTACCTATAAAGGTCGTATATTTTTAAACGTAAAAACTTATTTACTGCAAGGTAAGTGCTAAAGGCCGATATAAATATGCCCAAGCCTATTACCCCTAAAAACACAACACCAAACTCGGCATTGTTTTGCAGGATCACCAGATCCGGGACTTCTAAATTTGCCAGGTATAGTGTGCCTATTAATATTATTACGGCTATTAATCCGCCAAGTAAACCATGCCATAAACCGTACAGTAAAAATGGCTTGCGGATAAATCCTTTGGTGGCCCCTACTAATTGCATCGACTTAATTAAAAACCGTTGCGAGTATATGGCCAGCCTGATAGTATTGTTTATTAATGCTACCGATACCACCACAAATATGCCGGTAAAGGCTAGTAAAACTAAGGTAATAGACGTTAAATTCTGGTTCATTTGGTCAACCAACGATTGCTGGTACTTAACCTCTTTAACCAATGGGTTTTTTAATAACTGTTCTTTAAATTTGGTTATCTCGACATTGTTTGCGTAGTCGGCATTCAGATAAACATCTAACGATTGTGACAATGGGTTATAGCCCAAAAACTTCACAAAGTCCTCGCCCAAATCTTTTTGCAGGTTACGGGCGGCTAATTCTTTACTTACGTAGATGGCCTGCTTAACTGCCTTATTACTTTCCAGTTGATTTTGCAACTGGCGTACATCAGTTTCGTGAGCGGCATCGTCAACAAAAATATTGAGTACGATGTTTTCCTTCACGTAGCGCGACAGGTTATTGGCATGTACTAATATTAAGCCCAGCAAGCCAATCATTAACAATACCATAGCTATGCCGAACACCGTAGATATGTATATCGCCTTTGTTTTATTTGCCGATTCGCTTGCTTCAAATTCTTCCATAGCTTAGTCTTAGTTTCTGCGAAATTAATAAACCAAGCCTAAAGGTAAAAGTTTATATTTTATTAATTAGGTTTTGTGGGGAGTTTAACACAATTTAACTGTCCACTCTTGTCATTTCGAACGAGGTACGAGGAGAAATCCATACATAAGCATCGCGGGTTTACTTTTCAATGTATAGATTTCTCTCTTCGTTCGAAATGACATAGCGAGTTATAACAAATTCTTTGCTCGCCTGTTATTACTCTATGACAAAGCCAGCAAACGCAATAGACAAGCCGTCACCGGCTGATACTCCTACCCACAGGCCTAATGATAACGGCGGCAAAAGCAAAGTGCATAGCGAGGACAAACAATACAACGCTAAAAATCCACATGGTGGCGATATTGCCAATAAGCACGAAAAGGAAGAGCAGCCGGTTGGGCCGGGGAAGAAGAGTTGAGTTATGACTTTTGAGTTTTTTACTCATAACTTATAACTCACCACTCAAAACTACCTAGCTATCCCCGTAGAATTAAACTGCAGGTCATACAGCTTGCGGTAATAGCCGTTATCAATACGCAATAATTCCTGGTGAGTGCCCATTTCTTTGATCTCGCCGTGGTCAAGCACAATTATCTTATCAGCGTTTTGTATGGTTGATAAGCGGTGAGCGATAACAATGGCCGTGCGGCCCTGCATCAGCTTGTTAATGGCCTTTTGTATCAGTATCTCCGTTTCTGTATCAACTGATGAGGTGGCCTCATCTAAAACTAAAATAGCCGGATCATAAACCAACGCACGTATAAACGATATCAATTGCGCCTGCCCTGCGGATAGGGTCGCGCCGCGCTCCATTACGTTATAATCATAGCCGCCGGGTAGGCGTTCAATAAACTCGTGCGCACCCACATCTTTTGCTGCCGCGATGATTTGCTCACGTGTAATCAGTTCATTATTCAGGCTGATGTTGTTGGCAATCGTATCGGTAAATAAAAACACATCCTGTATCACCGTGGCTATTTGCGATCGCAGGTAGTTAACATCATATTCCATAATGTTATGGCCGTCAACCTTAACCTCGCCTTTGCCTATCTCATAAAACCTATTTAAAATATTTATGGTTGACGATTTGCCCGCACCGGTAGCGCCAACCAACGCAAGTGTCTCACCGGGTTTTACATGGAAATTAATATCCTTTAAAACCCAATTCTCGTTATTATAAGCAAACCAAACGTTATTAAATTCTATCTCGCCTTCTAATCTGTGCGGCTTTAATGTGCCGGTATTAACTGCAACTTCATCGGTGTCTAAAACTTTAAATATCCTGTCGGCACCCACCATACCCATTTGCAGGGTATTAAATTTATCGGCCAGTTGGCGTATGGGGCGGAATAGGATATTCAACAATAAAATAAATTCGGTTATAACACCCGGAGTAATGCCTTTACCCGATGCGGAAAGAGCGGTCAATTGCCCATCCGACAGGATACGCTTGCAGCCATACCAAACCAATAAGCCTATACAAACAGCAAACAAAACCTCGACCACCGGAAAGAAAATAGAATAGTACCAGTTAGACCTAATGTTTGCATCCCTGTACTTTAAATTAACCGCTTTAAACTTGCGCATTTCCTGCTCTTCTCGGGCGAAGTTTTGGATGATGCTGATACCAGAAATATGCTCGGCTAAAAAGGTATTTAATTGTGCTACTTGCGTACGCACCTCCTGGAAGGATGATTTTATAGCTTCCTTAAATACATAGGTGGATGCAAACAAAAACGGCATTGGTATCAATGTTATCATCGCCAGTTTCCAATCCTGCACCAGCATATAAATTATAACGGCAAAAACTAACAGTAAATCGCCAATTATGGAGATCAGCCCTTCAGAGAAAATATCGGCAATGGTTTCCAGGTCGGACACCGTACGGGTTATCAGCATCCCGATAGGTGTTCTGTCGAAATATTTTAACCGCAGGCTGGTGATATGATTAAAAATATCAATCCGCAAATCGCGAATTACAGACTGCCCAAGGGCGTTGGTTAAATAGGTTTGGTAATATTGGGCGACGGTTTGGATAAAGAGCAGGCCAATCATCAGCTCGACCATAAACAGCAGACCGCTATAATCATTCAGCATGATATTCTCGTCCAGCGTTTTTCGGATCAGGATGGGCTGCACCAAAGCGCTCACCGCCAAAAACACAGTTAAAAATGCCGATATTATAAACGTACCATTGTAGGGTTTAACATAATGCATTACGCGTTTTAGCAAGTGCCAATCGAATGCTTTCCCGGTTACGCCCCCCCCCCCCCCCCCCGGG
>DHIR01000054.1:0-2570 GCA_002403905.1 Mucilaginibacter sp. UBA4741 | reverse complement strand
GCCCCCTGAAGGGGGAGCTTTTGAAGTATCTTTTTGGGGATCGTTATTTTTATTATCGTTGCTCACTAATCCAAAGTTACTTTTTTATTGATCGAAATAAAACTCGCCTGCACTATTGTTCCCCTTTCAGGGGGCTAGGGGGTATTGCACTTCCGTTAAATACAACCCGCAAGCCGGTACTGATGTCCCGGCATTACTGCGATTTTTGCTTTCAATAATATCGCGAACAGCCGCAGGTTCTATTTCTTTTTTGCCAACCATAATTAGCGTGCCGACAATAGCTCGCACCATGTTACGCAAAAATCGGTCTGCCGAGATATGGAACACTATGCCACCATCCGTCTTTACCCATTCGGCTCGACTTATTTTACAGTTGTTGGTTTTAACCTGGGTGTTTGATTTACTGAAACAACTAAAATCCGTATGCTCCATAATGATCTTAGCGGCCTGGTTCATCAGTTCCAGGTCAGGCTCATCGCGCAGTAACCACGAGTAGCCATGTTTAAACGGGTCTTTATTAAAATGGATATGATACTGGTAAGAGCGCAACGTGGCATCAAATCTTGCATGCACATCGGCATGAACAGGTATAATATTTTTTATGGCGATATCATGGGGAAGGATGGAATTAATACTCCGAATGTTATTGACCATGGACGATGGACCATGGACTATGGACTCACTATCAAAATGCGCAAAAAATTCTTTAGCATGTACCCCGGTATCGGTACGGCCGCAGCCCAGGGTTTCTATTGGCTCACGTAATATGGTTGACAACGCTTTGTTCAGCACCTCCTGCACGCCAATGGCGTTGGGCTGTAACTGCCAGCCATGATAGTTAGTACCATCATAGGATAATTCAATAAAATAGCGTTGTTTGTTTGCCACGGGGCAAAGTTAGCTAATGAAGATTAAAGATTAGTGTCAAATAGATAAGCCCAATCTTTAATCTTCACACCCTAATTAATATACTCCTTATAAATAACCTCAAATAAAACCTTATTCTCAACCGCGGTATCAAATGGCTGATCAAGGAAGGTATTGCTATACCCAATTGCTTTAGCCAGGTTCTTTAAAACTTTAAAGCAGGTTATTTCTATACCTTCAATTATCTGCAGGTAAAACAATATAAACACATCGCGCTCAAGTGGCGATTTCCCAGATCTGATAACCGACAGGTAGGCCTCCAGCGTCATCCCTTTCATACCTAATATGCTGGTTTTACTTGGCGCTTTTTTTATGGATCGGTATATCTCGTCCATTTGTAATATCTGGTTATTGGTATCGGTCCTCAGCTCATCAACCGCTAATTTTAATTGCTGCAGAGAAGCTATTATTTCAATCTCGTTAAAAAAATCAAGCAGGTGTTGTTTACCAAAATAAATACTGTTTAAATGCTCCAGGAACATTTTTTTTAGATGGTCACTTTCAAACTTTACATCTTTTGGGGTAAGTGGTTCTTCAGGGGTATCGGCCATGTTAATTGTAATAATTTACGATAGCTAAATTTACAATTTTATTTATACATTATAATATTGTGCAGTAATATGACAATTTATCAATAGCCTCAATTATATTTGCCCCATAAATATTTAACAATCATGCTACAACGTATACAAAGTATATATCTTTTATTTGCCAGCCTGGTAATAGCCGGGCTGTTTGTGTTCCCATTGGTACATGGCGTTTATGTTAATGGTAAAGCATCAACCGTAATGGTTACCGGCATTTACCAGGATGCAGGCGGACAGTCTGCCCATACCGAAACTTTTACCGCGCTTACCATCGCTACCGCTTTTGTAGCGTTGTTGCCATTAACCGTAATTTTTCTGTATAAAAACCGCAAGCGACAAATTTATTTATGCTATGGTTTAATGGTGGTGGTAATAGCCTATAGTTATTGGGTATCGCAAACGGTAAAAAATGCAATTGGCGATGCTTATCTAAACATGAGCAACTGTGGTATTGGTATTATCCTGCTATCAATAAGCATCATATTTATAATACTGGCGCAAAAATCAATCTCGAGAGATGAAAAGCTGGTACGCTCTGCAGACAGGTTAAGGTAAGCCGGGCTATGAAAAACTGGTTAAAAATAACATTGTTTAGCACTACGTGCATTGTGTTTGTATGGGTGGATAGAGTTACCAAACAACTGGCAAAAGACCATTTAATGTATAGCCAGCCTAAGTCGTATTTTCATAACACCTTCCGTTTTGAATATGTAGAGAATACCGGCGCGGCATTAAGTTTTGGCGATGACCTGCCCCAGGCAGTAAGTTTTTGGTTACTTAGCATTGTGCCGCTTATAGTAATAATTGCCCTATTTGGTTATGTAATAAGCCAGTTAAACAATTTTAGCCGGTTAAAACTATTTAGCTTCGCGCTGATAATAGCCGGGGGCTTGGGAAATATTATTGACCGTATAATGTACGACCGCCATGTAACCGACTTCATGAACATGGGTATTGGCGACCTGCGCACCGGCATTTTTAACGTAGCCGATGTTTATATAACCGCCGGTGTTATAGGTTTGTTTATTGTTTATCATTGCTGTCCGGTTAAAATTT